>NZ_JARJHW010000025.1:0-58978 GCF_040560175.1 Streptomyces panacea | reverse complement strand
TCGGTATGTCAACAAGAGCCGGAGAAGATGAACCGGGCATGCCAAAATGACCGACGCCCCCACGCCGCGGTCGATCAGGAGGACGCAGTGAAGAAAAGCTCGCGCATCCGCAAGGTCTCATTCACCCTTGGCAGTGCCCTCGCACTGGTCATCGCGTTTCCCGGGAGCGCCCTCGCCGCCGATCCCCCCAACGCCCTGCCCGCCAACGCGGACGGACTGGAGCAGACGTTCCAGCCGGCGTACGACTACGACACGGACGGCTGCTACCCCACTCCGGCCATCGGCCAGGACGGGACCATCAACCCGGGCCTCAACCCGAGTGGTGCGCTCAACGGTCAGTGCCGCGACTCCTGGGACCTCGACAACACCAACGGATACTCGCGCTCCAAGTGCAACAACGGCTGGTGCGCGATCATGTACGGCCTCTACTTCGAGAAGGACCAGGCCGTGGTCGGCAGCGGGCTCGGCGGGCACCGCAACGACTGGGAGCACGTCGTGGTGTGGGTGCAGAACGACCAGGTGCAGTACGTCTCCACCTCCGCCCACGGCAATTTCGACATCCACACCCGTGACCAGATGCGGTTCGACGGAACGCACGCCAAGGTCGTCTACCACAAGGACGGCATCGGGACGCACGCCTTCCGCGCCGCCAACAACAACGACGAGCCGCCGGAGAACCACTACGGCTTCTGGCAGTTCCCGCGGCTGGTCGGCTGGAACGGCTACCCCGCCGGTCTGCGCGACAAGCTGAGCCAGGCCAACTTCGGCAGCGCCGTCTTCGGCCTCAAGGACGGCAACTTCAACGGCCACCTGGTCAAGGCCAAGCCGGCCGGTATCCCCTTCGACCCCAACGCCTGATGAACCGGGCCGGGGGCGCGCGAGGCGGTGCGCCCGCCACCCCGCCCCCGGCCCGGCCGCTGTTACCTTGACGGTGTGTTCCTCCTCCGTGCGTAGGACCTCGCAGAGACCGCGACCGCTGTTCCGTCGCGGTCTTTCGACGTCCCTGTACGGCCGCGGCGCCCGCACTCGCGCCGCCCTCTTCGAGGAACCACCGCGATGTCTTCGTACGCCGCTGTTCTGCGGACCCCGCATGCCCTGAGCACCTTCGGTGCCGCCCTGCTCGGCCGGCTCTCCTACGGCACGGTCTCCCTCTCCCTCGCGCTGGCGGCGAAGGGCGCCTCGGGCTCCCTCGCCGTCGCCGGCACGACGCTGGCGCTGTTCGGCGCGACCAGCGTCGTACTCTCGCCCGCACGCGCCGCCCTGGTCGACCGGTACGGCCCGCGCCGGGCGCTCGTGCCGATGGCCGCCGTGTACGCCGCGCTGCTCACCGCGTTCGCCCTCGTCACCCGCGAGCACCCGTGGGCGGGGGTGGGGGCGGGATCACCGGGCGCGGGCGGAACGGTCGGCACCTCGGCCGTGCTGCTGGGCGCGCTCGCCGCCTGTGCCGGGGCCTGTACGCCGCCCCTCGGCCCCACGATGCGGACCCTGTGGGGGCAACTCATGCCGGACCGGCGGATGTTGCAGCGCGCGTACAGCCTCGACGGTGTCGCCGAGGAACTGCTCCTCGTCGCCGGTCCACTCCTCGTCGGGGTCCTGGTGGCGTACGCGCAACCGGCGGCCGGCGTCGCGATCAGCGCCGCGCTGGTGCTGTCGGGAACGGTCGCGCTCGCTCTGTCCCCCGTGCCGTTCCCGGTGCGGGCGGCCGAACCACGCGTACGGGTCCCACGGGTGCGGGGTGCGGGCTCGCTCCGCACCGGACCGCGAGGTCTCGGGCAGCCGGTGCTGGCTGCCGCCGGGGTCGGGCTCTGTCTGGGCGGGCTCGACCTGCTGGCGATCGCCTTCACCGAGCAGCAGCACCGGCCCGGCGCGGTGGCATGGGTCCTGGCCGCGCTCTCCGCCGGCAGCGCGGTCGGCGGCCTCACGAACGGCGCCGTCTCCTGGCGGTCGGCCGCGCGGCCGAGGCTCGCCGTGATCTGCGCGGCGCTCGGTGTCGCGCTGGCGGTGGCGGGGCTCGCGCCGAACGTGTACGCGCTCGGCGCGGCGGCGGCCGTGGCCGGGCTGTTCGTCGCCCCGGCGCTGACCACCGCCTACTTGATCGCGGACGAGGCCGCCGCGCCCGACGCCCGTACGCGGGCGGGCGCGTGGGTCAACACGGCGGTGAACGCCGGGAGTTCCGGCGGGACGGCCCTGGTGGGCCTGCTGGTGGGCAAGCTGCCGCTGTCCCTCTGCTTCGTACTCGTGGCCGCACCGGCGCTGGTCTGCGCCGCCGTGACGCTCCACGGCGAAAATCACCGGAAGCGAGGTTGAGCCGGGGCTACGCTCACCGCACCCCGAGTGCCCCTGCCCCGAGTACCCCGAGCGTCCGAACTACTCCGAAAGCCCGATGCGCCGCGATGGAGGAACACCGATGAGCCGCCCCCTGCTCTACGTCGACGTGGACGGCCCGCTGAACCCGTACGCGGCCAAGCCCGAGCGGCGTCCGGCCGGCTACACCACGCACCGGATGAAGCCCGAGGGCTGGATCGCCCAGCACCTGGACACGCCCGCGGAGTGCGTGAAGCCGCTGCGGGTCTGGCTCAACGTCGACCACGGGCGGCGGCTCCTGGAACTCGGCGGACTGTACGACCTGGTGTGGGCCACCACATGGGGCGAGGAGGCGAACGTGTTCATCGGACCCGTCCTGGGACTGCCCGAACTGCCCGTGGTGGACTGGCCGATGACGTACGACACGGGATCGGACGGGACGTTCTGGAAGACGCGTCCTCTCGTCGAGCACGCCGCCGGCAGGCCGTTCGCCTGGGTCGACGACGAACTCGGCGCCGCCGACCGCGCCTTCGTCGCGGAGCACCACGAAGGATCCGCCCTGCTGCGCCGCGTCGACGCGCGGCTCGGCCTGCTGGACGCCGACTTCGAGGCGCTCGACTCCTTCGGGCGCACCCGGTGACCCGGATTCCCTGCTTGACCTGAAGTCCGGTTGAGGTCTTAGCGTCAGCTCTCGTTGATCATCCTCGATCCAGATGACGGGAGAAGACCTCATGATCCTGGTGACCGGGGCCACCGGAAACATAGGAAGCGCCCTCCTGCGAGAGCTTCGGGCATCAGGCGCGGGACCGTTGAGAGGGCTCACCCGAGAGCCCGAACGGGCGGCGTTCCCCCGGGGGGTCGAAGCCGTGGCGGGCGACCTCGCGCGGACGGCCTCGCTGAAGCCCGCCCTGGCGGGGGCGCGGTCACTGTTCCTCGTCTCGCGTATGGGGGCGGACGACGAGATCATCGAGGCGGCCCGATCGGCCGGTGTGGAACACGTGGTCCTGGTGTCGTCCATCACCGTCCAGACCCATCCGCATCTGGGCCCCGCCGACGAGAACCTGGCCGTCGAGCGGCTGCTCAAGGAGAGCGGTATGACATGGACGATCCTGCGTCCCACACAGTTCACCTCGAACGCACTGTGGTGGGCGCAGGCCATCCGTGACAACGAGACGGTCCGTCTGCCGTACGCGGACGTCGGCCTCCCCGCCATCCACCCGGCGGACATCGCCTCGGTGGCCCGGGCCGCGCTGACCGGGTCCGCGCACCAGGGGCGCACGTACGCGCTGACCGGTCCGGCGCGGATCACGGCCCGACAGCAGGTCGCGGCCGTCGCGGCCGTCCTGGGGCGGGACGTTTCGTTCGCCGAGATCAGCCGGGAGGAGGCACACCGGGGGATGGCCGTCCTCCTGGGCGGCGAATCCGCGGACGCGGTGCTCGACCTGACGGGCGGCGACGTCAACGACGAACTGCTCATGGTGCGCGACACCGCACCCCGGATCAGCGGTACCCCGGCCAGGACGTTCCAGCAGTGGGCCGCGGAGCACATCGGGGCCTTCCGCTGATCAGCGGGCGCCCGGCCGCCGCCTCGGCCGGGCCCCGTCGGCCGGGCCCGTCGTCGGGGCGCGGTCGGGGCGCGGTCGAGGCGTGTTCGGTCAAGGCGTGCTCGGCCAGGGGGTGTTCGGTCAGAGGCCGGTCAGCAACCCCTCCAGTGCCCCCGCCGTCTCCGGGTGGCGGGCGGTGAGGACCGCGCCGGCCGGGGCGGGTGTCGTCGTCTCCCACGTGCCCTCGTAGCCCAGCAGATCCGCGACCGCGTCGCACGTCGCGGGGTACGCGGCGAGCAGCGCGGCACCCGCGCCCGCGCCCGCACGCGTATCGGCGGTCCGGGTGGATCGAGACATGACCCCGGTGTCCGCCTCCTCCAGCCAGGGCGGCACCCATGCGTCCAGCGCCGCCAGCCGGCCGGGGAAGATCCGGCCCGCCTCACGGATCAGGAGCGGAGCCAGTTCGGAACCGTCGGCCCGCAGAGTGCTGATCAGGGTCGGCAGCCACGGCAGCAGTACCGGATCCGGCAGCCGTCCGAACGCGTGGGACACCGCCTCCACGACGAAGTCCGCGAGCTGCGGCACCGGCTCCAGCGCGTGCAGGAACCCGCTGAGGTAGCGCGGATAGACCGGCACCACCAACGGATCGCCGAGCAGGTCGTCGCAGCGCGAACGCAGTTCGGCACGGGAGAGCTGTCCCAGCTGGACCTGGGCCGCCCACAGGAGCGCCACCTTGGCCGGCTCCCGCGGATGCGACTGCGCGAACGCGAGCTCCAACTGCGTACGGTCGCAGCCGAGCGACAGCGCCAGACTCTCCATGCTGAACAGGAAGCCCAGCATCGCGGCGACCTGCCGGACAGTCGCGTCCTCGTCGACGAACGCCGTTGGCAGCAGGGTGCAGTAGTGCGCGTAACCGGTCTTGACGAAGGACTCGATCCACGCCGGCAGCACCGGCTCGCTGGTCCGGTAGTACGCGAGCAGCCGGCGCACCCGGCGCAGCACCTCCGGCGCACCGTCGACACTGCGCTCGGTCGCCAGGACCTCAAGGGCGCGCGTGCCCAGTTCGTCGGCGAGGCGGCGGCTGCGCAGATACAGCGTCGCGTCCTCCACCGCCTTCAGCACCTCCGCCGTGGTCGCCCGCGGATCGTACGCGCGGCGCCGAAGACGCTGCTCCAGGACCTGCTCGATGGTGACGCCCTCGTACCCGAGCTCGATCAGTTCCCGCTGGTGAGTGCCCAGCGCAAGATCCCACGACTCCTGGATGGGCCGCTCGCCGAGCCGCCGTTCGCCCATGATCGCTCGCGCGGCGCCCCACGGCAGCAGATGGCGCAGCATCCACAGCACGTCGGAGCACCGCCCCAGCTCCGGACTGGCCGCCATGTCCAGCAACGCCCTTTGCACGCCGCGTTGTTGGAGTTTCAAATTCAGCGGCGCGAGCCGGTCGTGCACGTCGCGCGCGAGCGGCGGCAGCGAGTCGTAGCCGACCTGTCCGATCCGGTCGCCGCCCATCATGATCTCGACGATGCGGCGTACGTCGCGCCGGCCCGGCACCGAGTCCTTCTCGATACAGGTGATCGCCGCGTCCTGGAAGTCGTACGGCGTGGGCCTGGCCCGGTCGCGCATACCGGCCAGCAGGATCGAGGTCTCGAAGACGGCGATGGCGTCGGCGGTGGAGGCCGGATAGCCGTTGCGGCGCGCGGCGCGCACGATCTCCACCGACCAGCCGAGCAGCTCGGCCTCGTCCAGCGGATCGAGCACAGGCGCGCGCCGCAGGAAACCGGAGAGCCTGTCCGAGGGTTCGTCCACGGCTTCGAGAGCGAGGGGCACCGCGGCCTTCGTGGTCTTCGCCCGCTTCTCCGCGCCCACCTGCCCCGCCAGCCGGAACGGCTGGATCCGTGTGCGCTTGAGGTTCTTCGCCCACTGGGTCGCCGCGATGGAGACGGAGCCGGCGGTGAGGCCGAACTGCGCCTCGATCGCCGTGTGGCTGGAAGGAATCAGACCGTGCTGCCACACGCTGGCGCCGCGCGGAGTGATCTCGAAGGTCGCGGCGCCGTCGACGCCGAACTCCTCGACCCGGCTGGCCGCGTGGAACGCGCCGCAGACGTAGAGACAGTCCGCGGGGTCGGTGCCGGACGCGGCGAGATGCTCCCGCATCCTGGTCCACATGTAGCGCTCGCGGTCCTCGTCCACGCGCACCCGCCCGGCGTCGCCGGGCGCCAGCCGCCGGAAGAGGCTGCCGATCAGCAGCATGACCTGCCGGTAGGTGTCGTGGTCGCTGTCGCCGAGCGGCAGCTCGACGTACTGGTGCCACCACTCCGACCAGTGCCGCACCCGGCCGTGGCGCAGCAGGTGCTCCTCCAGTTCGGCGAAGCGCGGGCGCAGGTCGCCGATCTCCACGCCGACGGCGTCGCCGTGCAGCGGGGCCTCCTCGTCGGCCTGCGGCGCCTCCGCAGGCGCCAGGGGACCGGGGGAATCCGTCTGGGCCGTCCCGCCCGCCTGCCACTGGAACACGTGGTCCGACGAGCGGTCGACGAGCACCAGCTCCACGCCCGGCGTGTCCAGCGCGTAGGCGATCGCCTGGTACTCCGCCGACGCCTCGGTGATCGGTGCGACCACCGACAGCGGCGCCCAGTCCGCCGGGAAGCCCTCGACCTCACTCGCGAACGCCTGCACCGCCACCGGGAGTCGGCAGTTGCGCAGCTCGGACAGGAGCGGTGCCATGTCCTCGCACAGCTCCAGATACACGACCTTCGGCCGCTTCTCCCGCAGCCGCCGCGCCATGGCGATCGCCGAGGCCGGTGAGTGGTGGCAGACGGGGAAGATCTCCAGCGGTTCGCGGACCGCGCGGTCGACGTCGTCGACGATGCCGAGGAGGATGCCCTCCAGCGCGTCGGGCCCGTCGGCCAGCGCCGTCGCGGCCTCCCGCAACTGCCCGCGCAGGGCCTCGAAGACCGCCCCCTCCCGCGCGGGGCTCACGAGAGGGTGGCGATCGCGTCCCGACCGCCCTCCAGGAACTCCGGCCAGGAACCGCCCTGTTCCTTGCTGCGCGGCTCCACCACACCGTGCAGGTACTTGTTGAGAATGGCCAGGTCCTCCGGCTCCCGCCGGGCCAGCGATCCGACGAGCGAGGAGGCGAGGGCACGGGCCGTGAGCTCCCGCTCGCCGAAGAAGTTGCTGTGCAGGACGGCGTCCTCCAGGACGCCGATCTGCTCGGCGCTCGACAGCGCGGACTCCAGCTTCTCGTCGTCGCTGCCCGCGGCCGCGGCGGAGGCACGCAGATCGGCGAAGCTCTGGAGCAGCACGTCCAGCAGCGTGGGCGGCACGTCCAGCTCGATCCGGTGCCGGCGGAGCAGCTCCTCGGTGCGGAAGCGGACGATCTCCGCCTCGCTCTTCCTGTTCGTCACCACCGGGATACGGACGAAATTGAACCGGCGCTTGAGCGCGGAGGACAGGTCGTTGACGCCCCGGTCGCGGCTGTTGGCGGTGGCGATGATCGAGAAGCCGGGCTTGGCGAAGACGATGCCGTCGCTGTCCAGCTCCGGGACCGAGATGTACTTCTCCGAAAGGATCGAGATCAGGGCGTCCTGGACATCGCTGGTGGAGCGGGTGAGCTCCTCGAACCTGCCGATCGCGCCGGTCTCCATCGCGGTCATGATCGGCGAGGGGATCATGGATTCCCGCGACTGGCCCTTGGCGATCACCATGGACACGTTCCACGAATACTTGATGTGGTCCTCGGTGGTGCCGGCCGTGCCCTGCACCACCAGGGTGGAGCTGCGGCATATCGCGGCGGCCAGCAGCTCGGCCAGCCAGCTCTTGCCCGTTCCCGGGTCACCGATCAGCAGCAGGCCGCGGTCCGACGCCAGAGTGACGACGGCGCGCTCCACCAGACTGCGGTCACCGAACCACTTCTGCGGGATCTCCCGGTCGAGGCCGTCGGCCCGCTCGGACCCCAGCACGAACAGGCGGACCATCTTCGGTGAGAGGCGCCAGGAGAACGGCTTGGGACCGTCGTCGACCGACTCCAGCCAGTCCAGTTCCTCCGCGTACTTGACCTCGGCGGGGGCACGCAACATGTCTGACACAGCAGGGCCTTTCTAAGCGAGAAACGTCTTGAGTTCGTGGACGAGCTTGCGGATGTGACCGGAGACCACCGGTGTGCCGAGCGCCTTGAAGCGCTCCCGGAACCAGGGATTGACCTCCTGGCGGCCGGAGCTGGTCACCGAGCCGACCGGGATGAACTTCACGCCGGACCGGTGGACCTCCTCGATGCCCTCGAACAACGGCTGGGAGCGGTCGAATTCATAGAAGTCGGAGATCCACACCAGCACGGTGTTCCGAGGTTCGGTGATCTTCGGGCGGGCCATCGCCATCGCGACGGGACCGTCGTTCCCGCCCCCGAGGTTGGTGCGCAGCAGCGTCTCGAACGGGTCGTTCACCCACGGAGTCAGGTCGATCGCCCGGGTGTCGTAAGCGATCAGGTGCACATCCACCTTCGGCAGCCCCGCGAAGACCGAGGCCAGAATGGTGCAGTTGACCATCGAGTCGACCATGGAGCCCGACTGGTCGACGACCACGATCAGCCGCTGGGGTGTCGTCCGGCGCGCGGTGTGGCGGTAGAAGAGGCGGTCGACATAGAGCCGTTCCTCCTCGGGGCTCCAGTTGGTGAGGTTCTTCCAGATCGTGCGGTCCAGGTCGAGATTGCGGTAGACGCGCTTGGGCGGCACCGAGCGATCCAGGGCGCCGACCGTGGACTTCTCCACCTGCGTACGCAGCACCTCGGCGACCTCGTCGACGAAGCGCCTGATGAGGGACTTGGCATTGGCCAGTGCCACGCCGGACAGATTGCTCTTGTCGCGCAGCAGCTGCTCGATCAACGACATGCTCGGGGTGAGCCGCGCGGCGAGCTCGGGGTCGGCGAGCACCTCGCGCAGGTGCATCCGCTTGACCAGGTCCGCTTCGATGGCTCCCAGCTCCGGACCCATCCCCGGTACGAGCCGGCCGATGTCGGGGCCTCCGGCGCCCTGTGCGGGGCGGCCTCCGCGCAGCGCGCCGGGCTCGCAGCCCAGCGCGCGCTCCAGCCAGCCCGCGTCGGACTGCCACTGCGAGAGCTGTCCGGCGGTGACCGTGCCGGAGCCGGCGGCGGGGGCATAGACGTTGAGCAGCACCTTCGACACCAGTGCCGCGCGCCGTACCTCGGCGGCACGGTCACGTCCGTCGACGGTGTCAACCTCGTCGCCCCCGCCCCCGCCCCCGCCGTCGCCCTCGCCGTCATCCGTCGCGGACGGCGGCGTCGGCACCATCAAGCCGTCGAACTCGGCGGTCAGTTCGGGGTGACGCTGCACGGTCGCGCCCACCGACACCCTCGGGTCCAGCAGCGCGGGCGGCAGGCCGATGTCCTCCACGACGGCGAGGCTCGCCGACTCCAGCGCCGCCTGCTCCTCGGGGTCGAAGAGCTGGGCGAGGAGACGCCAGTAGAGAACCTGGCGGCGGTTGTCGTGGAAGCTCACCTCGGGGCTCTGTCCCGTCATTTCCGTCATTTCCGCAACAGCCTTCCGGCTCGCTCGCGCAGCACCGCTCCGGCGTCCGTCGCGGCCTTCTCGGCCTTGACACCGGCCTTGTCGGACGTACCGCCCGCCCACGCCCCGGCGTGGATCGCGGCACGCTTCTTCCGTACGAGGGTCTCGACGGCGAGTGGCTGAACGGTGAACTCCCCGGCATCCCAGCGGAGCAGGCCGACGCACGCGACCGACGAGGCGACGGCGGCGGGGGTGAGCGGTCCGGCGGTCGGAATACGGTCGGTGTCGACGGCCAGACGGTGCCCGGCGACGGTGAACGTCAGCCCGTCGTCGTCCTGTTGGGCGCTGTAGCCCTCCAGGAAGACGGGTGCGGCGATTCGCGCGGGGTGCCGGTCCAGGGGCGCGGTCGCGGGAGCCGTGGCGGTGGCCATGGCGACACGGGCGGTGGCGAAGGCGTCGGCGGGCTTGCCCGTGCGTGCCAGGGTGTCGTTCCAGATCAGGTCGCCCTCGGCGGTGACCGGCATGTCGGTGAGGTCCATCGAGCGGCCTTCGCTCACGGCTGCCAGGAGCGACATGTGCGGGCGCAGCAGTTGCCAGAGGCCGGCACCGACGACCGTGTCGGGCTTCGGCACCGACACATTCGCGCGCACCAGACGGGGCACGGCGCCGTCCGCGTGCTCGAACACCGCGTACACCTGGGCCTGTACGGCGGTCGCGTGCTCCCGCACATCGACGCCCAGGGGGAGGAGACGTCCGGTGGCCGTACCGGTCACGGGTACGTCGGCCGCGCCGGGCACCGTCAGGATCATCGCCCGCGACCACAGGTCGGCCCAGCGGCGGACCGGTACGCGGTCCAGGGCCGTGCCCGGACAGGACGCGGCGAGTTCGGCGGCGAAGCCGTCGAGAAGCGTCGCCAGGCGTCGCACGGCCGGGTCCGGCAGCATCGCGGAGACGACGGGCGCCGCCCCGGAGACCACGTCGTGGTCGATGCCCCGCCAGCCGCAGCGTGCCAGGTCGGAGAGCCAGGAACGGGCGGCGGCGAGCAGATTCCCCGCCTGTTGACCGGTCGGTGCCGGGACGGTCTCCTCGGCGCGGGCCCGGCCGGTCGCCTCCTCCACGCGGGCCGTGAGCGCGTCGTGGACGGAGCCGGTCAGGGCGGTACGGGCGGCGGCCAGGGCCACGAAGTGGTCCTCGCTCGCCGCACCGGCCGACGCCTTCTCCGCCGCTTCGGCGACTCGCGCGGCCAGTGGCGTCCCCGCGACGGCGTCGGCCAGCTCCGTCAGGCCGGTGGCCAGAGCGGTGTGGGGACGGAGCAGACCGACGACAAGAGCCCGGTCGAAGGCGTCGACGGCGGCCAGGGCCTCGTCGAGCCCGTCGATGGTCTCGGTGAGCAGGTCGGCGCGCATCACGCCACCGCCCTGGTCGGCGGGAACCACTGCATCTCCGGCAACGGCCCGGTCGTCGGGGCGAGTTCCAGATACGCCAGATGGCGCAGGAACCGGCTGAACACGGGCGCGGCGGCCGTGGTGTCGCCCTGCGAGGGACGTGTGCCGATCATGCTCATGGTGAGCGACTGGGCGTTCGGCTCCCCGTCCGCGGTCTCGACCCGGAGATAGCGGGCGACGCGCTCGGCGCCGTACTGCAGCACCGCCTCGTTGATCAGGGTCCGGATGTGATTGCAGAACCCGCCCCGCGCGCCGCCGCACGGGCGGTTGTTGTTGGTGCTGCAGGCGTACGCGTAGGTGCCGGCCCCGACCGACGAGACGTACACCCGCTCGATGTCCGATCCACTGGACACCACACCTTGCAGGCGCCCGTCGGCCAGTTCGACGAACGGGACCTTGGCGAGCTTGCGCGGCCGAGCGGGTGGAACCACCCGTGCCGTGCTCGACCTCTCCCAGTCCGACACCGCACCATCTCCTTTTCACCAGGGGGGACTCGCGCGCCGCCGGAACGGCGGAACACGAACGAACCTACTGGTGACCACTGACAACGACGATCACGATCCACAGGGGGTGAGCGTCGGTGGGGTGAGGTGCGGCGGCGAGCGGTGAGAGCGCGGCGGAACGGGGGACGCCAGACTCGGTGACGGTGGTCCGGGGGCCGGGCGGCGGCCGTGCGCCCGGCCCATGCACCAGGTCAGGTCTTACCCTGGCGCACCAGACCCTCGTCCTGGAAGTGGCTCACCCACGCGTTCACCTCGGGGCGCAGCGACTCGGAGGCCATGCCCCAGTGCTCGGCCAGGACCTCGGCGGCCCGGTCGGGCTTCCAGTCCTGGCGCTGGAGAGCGATCCACATCAAGGTGCCCGTGGGGCCGCAGCGGTGCCGCAGACCTGTGCGGGGAAGGAAGAAATCCACCTTGCCGTCGGGCAATACTTGCGTCTCCAGACCGCTTTCCGATCGCATGGTGACTTCGTCCTCCAATTGTTCGCGGGTGGTCTCGCGCCGTGCTGCTGTACGAGCATATTGCTGTGTGCATCACGATGAAATGCGGCAGACCCCCGAAATTCAGGTGGACGAAGCGTCACCGGTCGTAGGGGGGCTGTGTCCACCTTGACAACGGGCCCATTCGGCGCCTCTGGGAGGGGTGGCCGAAAACTGTTCTCATCAGGCGTGATGTAGTTCGTCGGGAGATTATTTCCGGCCAGGAAGTAGAGCGACTTCTACTCCCGATACACCGCTTGAGTCCAATGAATCGAAGGCGTCCGGTACTTGTGCTTGTGCTTGTCGACACACCACACGTGTCACTATTCGGTTGGCACGTCCCTGGGCACGTGAATGAACTTCGCGTCCGGGAAACGGCGGTACGGCTCGATGTCGTCGCCAGGGCCTACGGGGCGGTGACAATGAGGCCGGCGCTCTCGTGAATTGGCCCTGAGCATCGGCGCGGGAACTCTCACCGCAGGCACGGGCCCGCCCGTTCGGACAGGAACTGCTTCCCGCTCCGCGTCAAGCCGCCGAGCCGCCACCTCGGGCCGCCCGGTGGTCGCCATGCCCTCCGGCCGGCGGTCGGAGGCACCCCCACCTGTCTTCGGAAGAGCGAGTGTGTCGGCCTGATGACTGCCGCAATGACGTGCGACGACCCGTCACTGGAATCGCCGACCGGATCGCCGGTGGGATCGCTTTCCGTCTCCGGATCGCAGCCGACGCGTGCACCACTACGAACGCAAGCCCGAGCATTTCCTTGCCTTCCTTGCCTTCGTTGGCGCAGCGGCCCCGCGCATCTGCTTCCGACGGCCGGCCGTCCGAGCCCGGGGATTCGGGCAGGGTGGTGATCCTGATCCGTCAAAGACCCGACGGGCTGCCGGAAAGCCAGTGGGCATGCCGGTCACGCGTCCGGTCCCGTTCTTCGGGCGTGGCAAGGAAAACGTCGGCGCCCCCGTCGTAGGGGTAGTGAATGCGTCGCATCCGAGGGTCGGTCACGAAGACTCCCGCCACCTTGTCGTCGGCGATGTCACGGAGCAGTTCGTCGAGGCATCCATGTCGCCAGGGTCGGCGGGCGGCGAATAGATGGCAGTAGGTGCGGAACTCCGGGTCGGGGTCGTCCGCCACCAGCAGGCTCTGCCAGTAGTCGTCGTCGGGCCGGCACGCTGGAACCTCGGCTACGGTCGTCCAGACCGGTGTGATCACGTACACGTCCTCACCGGCGAACAGCTCATCGAGGACCGTGTTGTACCGCCCCAGGACGACGGTGTACTCGCTCTCATCCTCTGCGTACCGCTTCGACCCCGGCAGGCTGTGGAAGCGAACCCAGACATGCCGGTACGGGGCGCGGAGCTTGTATCCAACCGGCGGGCAGTCGGGCCAACGCCGCTGCCACAGATCCGTCAAGTCCCTCCGCGCGCCTCCGAACACCTGACTCACTTCGTCCTCCTGGGCATGAGCTCCTGTCGACGACCATGCTGCCCGGCCCCAGTCACCAAGCGAAACGACTTCCAAGCGGCACGCCACAGTCCGTCCCGACCCGTGAGTGACCGCGGGGGAGTCGGTCGCCCCGCCCCCTCGCGGCGCCGATCGCTACGATCGCGACGTGTGCGCAAACATCGTGGTCGCCGAAGACGACGTCAAACAGGCCGAATTGGTGCGCCGGTATCTGGAGCACGAGGGGCACGCCGTCACGGTCGTCGCCGACGGCCGAGCGGCCCTTGAGGAGGTACGGCGCGGAGAACCGGATCTGCTCGTCCTCGATGTGATGATGCCTCGGGCCGACGGCCTGGACGTGGTGCGGATCCTGCGCGCCGAGTGCCACGAGGTACTGGTGCTGATGCTGACCGCCCGCAGTACCGAGGACGATCTGCTGCTCGGGCTGGATCTGGGCGCGGACGACTACATGACGAAGCCGTTCAGTCCCCGGGAGCTGATGGCCCGGGTACGTACGCTGCTGCGCCGCAACAGGCGTTCCGGCGCCCCCGCTTCAGGCTCCGCGAGCGGCGCGCGCGCCGCGCCCGCCGCGCCCGCTGCCGTCGAGGACGAGGCGCTGTCGGTGGGCACCCTCAGGATCGATCCCGCTCGGCACGAGGTAACGGTCGGCGGGACGCAGGTGGTGTGCACCCCCGGCGAGTTCCGGATACTCGCCGCGATGGCCATGGAGCCCGACCGGGTCTTCACCCGGGAGCGGCTCCTGGAGGAACTGCACGGCTTCGACAAGTACATCAGCAACCGCACCGTCGACGTGCACATCATGCATCTGCGCAAGAAGATCGAGCACGCCCCACGGCGCCCGGCCCGGCTGCTGACCGTGTTCGGCGTCGGATACAAACTGACGGACCCCGCGAAGAAGGCACGCCATGCGCCGTCCTGAGCAGCGGCAACAGAAGAAGCGGCAACACAAGCAGCAGGAGCGGAAGAAGCAGCGACGCAGGCTGCCGCTCCGCCGGAGCCTGCTCGGGAGGCTGCTGATCGTGTCGGTGTCGGTGGCCTCCTGCGCGGTCGCCGCCACCGCCTGGCTCGCCGTGCAGACGACCTCCGGGGCGATCCGCCAGGAGCAGGGGCGGGACCTCAGCTCCGACGCGAAGATCTACGACTCGCTGCTGGAGTACGGCGCCACCCACCCCAGTTGGGAGGAGGTCGAGGGCACCGTTCGCGAATTGGCCCGGGCGTCCCAGCGCCGGATCGTACTGACCACCGAGGACCGGCGGCCCCTCGTCGACTCCGCCGGTGAACCCTCCGCCGGTGCTCCGTCCGTCGCGCCGCTGCCGGCCCAGGCCTCGGCGGTCGTCGATCCGCTGTCCGTCGACACGGTGCTGGTGCCCGACGACATGACCGCCGCCGGCGCGGACCGTGTCGACCCACGGGCCGTGGGCCCCTTCCTGCTGCCCGCGAAGGAACGTACCGAGCTACGGCGCATCACGGCCGAGCACGTCGCGTGTCTCAGCTCGATGGGCATCGCCGCGGACGTGGTCGTCGGCCCGAGCGGCCGGCCCCGTGTCGAGTACGTGCGCAACGACAACGACCGTCCCCTGGAGATCAAGTGCCTGGCCGACGAGCCGGGCCCCACCGTGACCGAGAAGAAGGCCCTCGACGAACTCGACGCACTGGCCGACGCCTGCCTGAAACGTCAGGGGCGCGAGGGCGCGACACTGAATCTGGACCTGTCCTGGGACCGGGGGTACGACCAGGTCGGCGTCTCCGCGTCCGAAGAGGCCCGCGAGCGAAAAGCGGAGGCCGCCCGGCAGCAGGCCGAGAAGAAGCCGGTCGTGACCGCCGACCGAGGGAACGACCGGGCCATCGCCTCCTGCGTCGGCAGTGCCCGCCGCGAGCAGCTCACGGCCTATGTCGCCGCGCCCGCACTGCTGTTCATCGAAGGTACCGGCGCCGTCAGCGTGCCCGGATTCGATCTCTCACCGGCGAACACCGGCCGTATCGTCGGGGTCACGGCCCTCGTCCTCGCTCTCACCGTGGGGGTCTCGGTGATCGCCGGAGCCCGGCTCGTACGGCCCCTGCTCGCGCTCACCGGCGCCGCTCAGCGGATGCGGGACGGCCTGGACTCGGCACCGGTGCCGGTCGGCCCGGACAACGAGATCGGACGGCTGGCCGCCGCCTTCAACGACATGGCCGTACACCGCGCCCGCCTCGAGGAGCAGCGCAAGGTGATGGTCAGCGATGTCGCCCACGAGCTGCGTACCCCGCTGAGCAACATCCGTGGCTGGCTGGAGGCGGCACAGGACGGTCTGGCCGATCCGGATCCGGCGTTCGTCTCCTCACTTCTTGAGGAGGCGGTCCAGCTTCAGCACATCATCGACGATCTGCAGGATCTGGGAGCGGCGGACGCGGGCGCGCTGCGCCTGCACCCGGAGCCGGTGTACGTCGACGATCTGCTCGGCCAGGTCGCCGCGGCGTACCAGGGCCCGGCCGAGACCGCCGGCGTCTCCCTCATGGTCGCCGAGGGGAGGCCCGGCCGGCCGGGACCGTCGCTGTACGCCGATCCGGTCCGGCTCCGTCAGGCGGTGAGCAATCTCGTCTCCAACGCGGTACGCCACACACCGTCCGGGGGCCGGGTGACCTTGCGTTCGTACGTGACCGGCCCCGGGGACGGGGACGAGGCGGCCCGTACGGACGAGGTGGCGCTGGAGGTGTCCGACACCGGCGCCGGTATCCCGGCCGACGACATCCCGCATGTGTTCGACCGCTTCTGGCGCGCGGAGAAGTCCCGCAACCGGAGCACCGGCGGCAGCGGCCTCGGCCTGGCCATCGTCCTCAAGCTCGCCGAGGCGCAGGGCGGAACGGCGAGTGTCGTGAGCACCGAGGGACAGGGGTCGGTCTTCACCTTGCGGCTGCCGGCCGCGCCCGGCGAAGCGGACGGCACGGCCCCGGCGGAGGGTTCCGGGGCGGGCGCCGCCCGGTCCTGACGGGATCAGGCCCTGATGCGATCAACATGACGCTCTGACAGCTTCTTCACAAGTGGCCGCCAGCCTGGAGCCCTGCCCGGGGCCTGGTGCGATTCGGCATCCAGGTACCACCGAATTCGGGCTGGAACTGGAGCCGTACATGTCTCACCGTCACCGCCTGCGTCTCGTCGTCCTGCCGGCCGTCGTGGCCGGGGCGCTGCTCGTCCCGGTCTCTGCGGCCGTCGCCTCCGACGGGAAGCCGACGCCGTCCGCGTCGGTGGCCGAGGAGAAGAAGACCGCGGAAGAGAAGATGAAGGAGGACGCCGCGAAGAAGGCCGCGGCCGCCAAGGCGGGCGCGGGCCAGGAAATGACGAAGGAGGAAGCCGCGAAGAGGGCCGAGGACGCCAAGCAGGCCCCGCGTGGCGGCGTCGCCGCGGGCGAGGCCCCGGCCGAGGACTCCGCGACGACCACCGTCGTCGGCTCGGCCGCCGGAGCGCTGCTGCTCGCGGGCGCCGGCACCTTCGTGATCCGCCGCCGCTCCACCGCCCGGCGCGGTATCTGACCCGGCGCGACAGTGGCGCCGCCCTTCGCCGGGCGGCGCCACCGCGCGTTCACCGGGCCTGTCGCCCGCCTCTCGCGGGGTCCGCGTCTGTCACCTGCCGCCGACAACCGCCCGGTGATACGCGGTACTCGGACCCGCGACCCGCGTATCCGGCCCTGATCCGACGACAGGCCCCCCGGCCCTGCTCTGGAGCCCGCCGTGATTCCTGCCCGCCTCGCTCTCGTCGTACCTGCGGTACTCATCGTGCTGACCGGCTGCTCGTCCACACCGGACACGGCTGCCCCGGCCTCCGCGACCGGCCCCGACACCGCCGTCGGTACCCCGTCTCCCCTTCACCCGGGGGCGGTTGGGCAGCCCGGCACACCCGTCGAGGTCGCCATCCCCTCGATCGGTGTGACAAGTTCCCTGATGTCGCTCGGCCTCAACGCGGACGGAACCGTCGAGGTGCCGCCACCCGAGAAGGGCATGACCGCGGGCTGGTACACCGGTGGGGCCGTACCCGGCGAAGCCGGCGCCGCCGTCGTCATCGGCCACAACGACACCCGATTCGGCAAGGCGGTCTTCCACGACCTCAAGAAGATCACCAAGGGCGCGGACATCACGGTCACCAACAGCCGTGGGGAGTTGGCGCGCTTCACCGTCACGGGCACCGAGAGCGTCAGCAAGGATTCCTTCCCCACCGACAAGGTCTACGGCGACACGGAGGACCACGCCCTGCGGCTGATCACCTGCGACGGCGACTTCGACGCCGATGGCCACCCGGTGAACAACCTCATCGTCTACGCGACGCTGGACTGACACCGCCGGGAAGCCGCGGGCCTGCCGTGTCCTGCCGCCCGGCCGCCGCGCCGACGGCTAGTTTCGGTCCATGCCTCCGTTCTCGCCCGTCTATCTCTTCCACAAGCTGCTGGGCAACGAGCGGTGGCGGCGGCTGCACGTCAAGGCGTCCATGTGGGCGGCCGTGGGTGTCGTTCTGGTCATGTTGATCGGCTCCTGGATCATCGTCCCGTGCGAGGCGTCGGCGCCCCGGGCGACCATCACCTCGTTCCCGCTCGCGCTGTGGTGGTCCATCGAGACCGCGACGACCGTCGGGTACGGGGATCTGTATCCGGTCACGGCCGCCGGACGCGTCATCGCGTCGATCGTGATGCTCGTCGGGATCTCCGTGTTCAGCATCGTCACCGCCTCCCTGGCCACCTGGTTCGTCGGCAGCGCCGCGCGCCGCGCCCGCCAGGCGGCGCAGGCGGTCGAACACGCCGAGGCGCGGGGGAGGGCGGACGCCGGCCAGGAACTGCGGGCGCTGCACGCCCGCTTCGACCGGCTGGAACAGCTGATCACCCGTGAGGGCGGCCCCGGTTCCGGGGAGCGCCGGTGAGCCCGGCCGCGCCCGTTCCTGCGGGGTGGACGGGCGACGGCACGACGTACCCGCTCAACTGGCGTGACTCCCCGCCCCGTTACGAAGCCGCCTCGGCCCTCCGGTCCTCCGGCGCGGGCTCCGCGCCCGGCCGCGCGGGCCCGTCCGGCGAGGCCCCGTCCGCCGACGGCCGGACCTCCGGCGGCCGGACCTCCGGCGCGCGCGGCGTCTCCAGACGCGCCATCAGCGCGGGGGTGACCCGGCGGTAGGCCGCGGGGTTGATGGGGTTCAGCCAGTGGACCGCGCGGACCAAAGGGCTGATGTTGAGGCCGAGATCGTTCAGCACTTCGTCGGCGTTGTGCATCGAGAACGGGATGATCTTCGTTCCCCGGCAGTGGTGCCGGTTCGTGGCGTCGTCCATGAAGGCGATCTGGTCCACCACGGCCTGTCGCCGGGCGGCCGGTTCGGGCAGGGGGAGCAGACCCCCGAGGTCGGCGGCGATCCAGAGTGCGGCCATCTCGGCGTTGAGTGGGCTGAAGAGAGAGGAGTTGTAGCCGTTGAAGTACAGCCCGGGTGCGCCGAGCGGCAGGATCTGCCGGTAGAGCATGAAGTTGCCGTTTTCGTCCAGGAGTTGGTCCCGTACGTCATCGGCGAGGAACGGGACGCCCTGGGTGAAGCCGGTGGCGCAGACCACGAGGTCGGCGGGCAGCGTCGTACCGTCGCCGAGTTCCGCGAAGGGGCGGCCCGCCTCGGCGAACAGCCGGGTGATCGTACGATCGCGGCGCACCGCGATCGCGCCCGCTGCCACCGCCTCGAAGAAGCCCTCGGTGCCGAGTCCGATCGCTCCCTGGATGATGTGCTCCATCCGCCCCTTCGGGACCAGACCGTGCCTCTCCAGGCCGTATTGCCGTACGGAGACCGAGCCGATCGAGTTGAGCATCCGCCGGCGCAGACCGTTGCCCGGCCCGTGCAGGAACCGTTCGACTCCCCGCAGTCGCCGGTAGCGGAACAGGGCCTCGCCCATGCGCGTCAGCAGCAGCATCTTGAAGTTGAGGAGACCGCCGATCCTGCGCGGCACCTTCCAGAGCAACTGCCGGGCGACGACGTCGGTGCTCGCCGCCGTCCCGCTGATCGGTACGGCCACATCGCACGCCGACTTGCCGTAACCCACCACGAGCACGTGCTTGCCGCGCGCCTCCTCCGCGTCGTGGAAGGCGCTGCCGGCGCACAACCGGCCCCCGGCCGCGACGAATTCGTCCAGTCCGGGATACGCGGGAACGGCGGGCTCGCAGAACACGCCGTTGGCGACGACGATCCGGTCGAACCTCTCCACGGCCGGTACGCCCGCGCCGTCCGGTGTGCCTCCACCCTCCGGTGTGCCTCCACCCTCCGGTATGTCGGCGTCCGGTGCGTCGGCGTCCGGTGCGTCGGCGTCGCGTACGTCCACCGTCCAGCCACCCTCGGCCGCCCGCACGCGGGTCACCTCGGTCCGCAGCCGCAGATGGCCTTCCAGCCCGAAGTGCCGGGCGTAGGCGGCGAGATAGCCCTGCACCTGGGCCCCGCCCGGCCACTCCGGCAGCTCTTTCGGCATGGGGAAATCCGACAGGGCGTACTGCGTCTTCGGGCTCTGCGTCGACAGGCCGGGATAGCGCCGGGTCTCGCTCCACACACCCCCGACGTCCGGAGTCCGGTCGAAGACCACGACCTCGTGGCCCGCCTGCTTGAGCACCTTGGCCGTGGCCAGCCCGGCGACACCGGCGCCTATGATCCCGATCCTCATGGCTCAGTGCCCCCCGGGCGGCAGGTGCAGCACGATTCCGAAGTCGTCCATGATCGCCTTGATCCTGGAGATGTCCTTCGGTCCCGGCGGCATGGCGGCCAGGGCCTGGTAATACCCTTCGAGCCCCGCCGGCGACACCACGGAGATCACCCGTGACTCCTCTCCGTACGGGTTGCGGAAGGCGTGCGGCACATCGCGCGGCAGATACATGTAGTCGCCGAATTCGAGGACGTAGTCCTGGTCGCCCAGCGTGACGTCCAGGCGGCCGGCGAGACAGATGAAGGACTCGTCCTCGCGTGTGTGCGTGTGCAGCGGTGGTCCGTCGGTCTCCGGGGGGATCGCGTACTCGAACAGCGAATACGCGTCGTGCGTCGACTTGCCGTCGGTCTTCATCGTGATGCCCAGCCCGATCGCGGCGATCTTCGTGCCGTCGCGCGAGGGAAGCAAGTAGCCACCGCCGAGGGTCATTTCTGGGGCTCCTTCGGAGTTGTCGCACCGTCGGTCGACCGGTGTGTCCTGGCTCACAGGGTGACGGGACGCGGTCGATCCACCAAGCTCGCGTCCCGCTCACCGGGACAGCTTCCGCTTCCGGGCTCCTCGGTGCCTCCGTCGGCTCCCGCGCTCACCGCCGCCGCGTGGAGTAGGCGCGCGAGGCGGCCGCGGCGGCCATCCGTACGGCGGGCCCGACGCGATCGGCACGGACCAGTTCCGTCGGTCCGGTGACGGAGAGGGCGGCGACGGCGTCGCCGAGCGGCCCGAAGACCGGCGCGGCCACACAGCTCACTCCGGTGTTGCCCTCCTCCCGGTCCACCGCCCAGCCCCGGTCGGGGATGGCGGCCAGCTCGCGCCGCAGGGCCACCGGGGTGGTGAGGGTCCAGGGCGTACGCGGAGTGAGCCCGGCCTCGATCACCGCGTCGACGGTCGCGGTGTCGGACCACGCGAGGATGGCCCGTCCGAGACCCGAACAGTGGGCCGGGATGGTGCCACCGACCTGCGAGAGCATCGGCATCTGCCGGTGGCCGCTGATCTTCTCGACGACCAGTATCCGCGGGCTGTCGAGCACGCCGAGCTGCACCGTCGCGCGGGTGGCTTGATAGAGGTCCTGGAGATACGGCAGTACGGCCTCACGCAGTTCGTGCCGGACCGGGGCAAGACCGGAGATCTCGAAGAGGCGGTTGCCGATCCGGTAGCGGTCGCGTGGTTTGTCCAGCCAACCCAACCTGATCATGGTGTCGGCGGTGCGGTGCGTGGTCGAGCGCGGCAGACCGCTGCGCTGGACCAGTGCGGCGAGGGTCAGTTCGCGGTGGGTCGGCGTGAAGGCGCCGAGGATCGCCGCGGCGCGGTCGAGCGCGCCCATGGCCGCCGCCGCGGCGCGCGCTTGGGCCGTACCGGTGTCCCGTTCAGTGGGACTCATGGTTGGTACCTCGGTGTCATGCGGGCCAGGCTAGGACCGTCCTCCGGATCGGGCCAGATCCCGTGAGCCCACAACATCCGGACGACGGAGCCCAGTTCGCCGACCCAGGGAGACCGCCATCAGCGATCGGACCGCACTTGTAGGTGGGGGAGCCACCGGAATCGGGTACGCCACCGCCGAACAACTGGCCCTGGCCGGCCACCGGGTGGTCATCACAGGCCGACGCGCCGACGCCCTTGAACCGGCGGCGGCCGGTCTGCGGGCGAGAACCGGGGGAGACGTGCACTGGCTGGCCGGAGATCTGGCCGACCCCTTCTCCACGGACGCGGTGGCGGCCGAGGTCGCGAGCCGGTACGGCTCCCTCGACATCCTCGTTCTCAACGCGGGCGGCCCGCCGCCGGGCCGGATCCTGGAGATCGACGACAAACAGTGGCAGTCCGCGTTCGGCCTCCTGCTGCTCGGCCCCCTCGCACTGGCCCGAACGGCGCTTCCCCGGATGGCGGCCCGCGGCTTCGGCCGCGTGGTGTTCCTGACCTCCACGGCGGTCCGGCAGCCGCAGCCGGACCTCGCGCTCTCCGTCGTGCTCCGCTCGGCGGTGACGGCGGCGGCCAAGCTGCTGGCCCGGGAGTTCGCGGCCGAGGGCGTGACCGTCAACTGTGTCGCACCGGGCCCGACCGCCACCGGCCGGCGCGAACAGATCCTGACCGCCCGCGCCACGGTCACCGGGCGCACCTACGCCGACCTCGACGCCCAGGACGCCGCGAGTGTCCCGGCCGGCCGCGCCGGCCGGCCGACGGAGATCGGAGCCGCTGTGGCCTTCCTGGCCTCGACGGAAGCAAGCTACGTCAACGGGACGGTACTGACCGTCGACGGCGGACGAACGGAGACGATCTGATGGCCGAGTCCGGACCCGACTTCACCCTGGCGGACTTCCTCGGAAGCATCTCCGACACCGTCCGCCCCAGCACGGCGCGCCCGGTCGTGGTGCGCGCGGCGGAACTTGAGCGGCTCCCCGCCGACCAGGTGCACAACCCCACCGCGCTCTCCATCGCCGGGCGGCTGCCGACCACGACATTCGAGATCTTCCGGCAGACGATCCCGGCGGGCGAGAGCTCCGACATGCAGCGCCACCACCACGAGACGGTGCACTACGTCATCTCCGGCGACGGCCACAGCGAGGTCGAGGACGACACCGAGTCCTGGTCGAGCGGCGACTTCGTCTACACCCCGCCGTGGACCTGGCACCGCCACTACAACGACTCCACCGAGCACCCGGTCGAATTCCTGACGATCGAGAACTCCCGGCTGCTCGGACTGCTCGGTGTCGCACGCCGGCAGAGCGCCGGCCTGGTCACGATGGCGCAGGCCCGCGCCCGCTTCGAGGAGGAGAGATCATGAGCGGCCCGTCCGAGCACGCCGGCCTCCCCGACCACATCAGCGTCTGGGCCGAACTGGCCGACGTCGACCACGAGTTGCTGCATGTCGACGTCGGCGGTGTCCGCACCCGGGTACTACGGGCGGGCGCCGGCCCCGATCTGATCCTTCTGCACGGCACCGGCGGGCATCTTGAGGCGTACGCCCGCGACATCGCCGGGCTGGCGGCCGACTTCCGCGTCACGCTCTACGACATGGTCGGCCACGGCTGGTCGGACCTGCCGGACACGCCGTACACCATCGACGTGCTCTCCGGTCATCTGCTGGGCCTCATGGACGCGTTGGGCATCCGCAGCGCGCACCTGTCGGGCGAATCGCTCGGCGGCTGGGTGGTGGCGTGGACGGGCGCCCACCACCCAGGGCGGGTGGACCGGCTGGTCCTCAACACCCCCGGCAACATCGCCAACAAGCCCGACGTCATGACCCTCGTGCGGGAGAGCACGCTGGCCGCCGTGCGGGACCCCAGCGACGCGACCGTACGCCGCCGGGTGGAATTCCTCTTCCACCACAAGGAGTTGGTGACCGACGAGCTGGTGAATCTGCGGCGGGCCGTCTACAGCAGACCCGGATTCGTGCGGGCGATCACCAACACGCTGGTACTCCAGGACCCCGTCGTACGCGAGGACTTCGCCTGGGACCCGGAGTGGGTCGGCCGGATCGGCGCGCCGACGCTGCTGCTGTGGACCGACCACGACCCGACCGGCAGGCTCGACGAGGCCGCGACGCTCCTCCGGTGGCTGCCCGACGCCCGCCTGCACGTCATCGAGGACGCCGGCCACTGGCCCCAGTGGGAGAAGGTCGACGAATACCTGCGCGCGCACCGCGACTTCCTGCTTCTCGACAAGGACCCGGCATGAGCGAGATCATCGGCTTCGTGGGGATGTCCCACTCTCCCTTCGTCACCATGCTGCCGCCCGACTCCGCCGCCGCGCCGGGCGGGGGCTTCCTCAGCGCCGCCGCCAGGGTCGAGGCCGCGGTGGCGGAACTGGCGCCGGACGCGATCGTCGTCATCGGCCCCGACCACTTCCACGCCAACTTCTACGACGTGATGCCGCCGTTCGTCCTCGGCGTCGAGGAGGCCGAGGGCTTCGGTGACTTCGGCAGCGACTCGGGACCGCTGCCGGTGGCCTCGGCGCTCGCCTGGTCCATCCACGAGGGCCTGGCCGCCGCCGACTTCGACATCTCCCTGTCGTACGCCCTCACCGTCGACCACGGCATCGTGCAGAGCTACAAGATGGTGTCGCACAAGGACGGCATCCCGCTGGTCCCGCTGATCGTCAACACCGCGGCGCCGCCGCTGCCGGGTATGGAGCGCTGTGTGGCGCTGGGCAGGGCGCTGGGCGCGGCGATCCGGGGCTCCGACTTCGACGGGCGGGTGCTGCTCGTCGCCAGCGGCGGGCTGTCGCACTGGCTGCCCTCCAACGACCCCCGCGACGTGTCGGTCGCCGGTGAGAAGCGCGAGTCGCTGATCCACGGCCGCCGGGACACCCGCGCCTTCGCCGCGGCCCGGGAACCACGGGTGCGCGCGATGGGCGGCGACCCCACCGCGCGGGTCAACGCCGAATGGGACGGCTGGTTCCTGGAACAACTCACCGCCACCGACGTCGCGTCCGTCACCGCGCTCGGACACGAGGGCCTGGAGGAGAGGGCCGGCAGCGGCGGCCACGAGATCCGCTGCTGGCTGGTGGGACACGCCGCCGTCGGCGAGCCGCTGGTGTGGAGTTCGTACGAGCCGGTGCCGGAGTGGATCACCGGCATGGCCATCGGCACGACCTTCGAGGTCGTGTGACATGCCCCCCGAGACGACGCCCGAGACGACGCCCGAGACGACGGCTGAGAAGACGGCTGAGAAGACGGCTGAGACGACCCGCGTGACAACTCGTGCGACGACCCCCGAGGCGACCTCGTCCCCGCTCGCCCGCGCCACCGCGGAGGCGGCCCTGCGGCTGGCCGCGGCCCGCGCGTCGCGCCGCCCCTGTCCACCGGTACGTGACCTCCTGCCGCCGGACGACATCCACGCGGCCTACGCCGTGCAGTCGCGGTGGGTGGCCGGACGAGAGGCGGCGGGCGCCCGTGTGACCGGCCGCAAGATCGGCCTCACCAGTCCCAAGGTTCAGGCCCAACTCGGCGTGGACCAGCCCGACTTCGGATTCCTGCTGGACGACATGGCGTGCGCGGACGGCGCCCCCGTCGACATGGACCGGCTGATCCGGCCGAAGATCGAGGCGGAGGTCGCCTTCGTGCTCGCCACCGATCTCGACACCGACCGCATCGGCCCGGCCGAGGTCGCGGCGGCGACCGGCCACGTGGTCGCCGCCCTGGAGATCGTGGACAGCCGGATCGCCGACTGGGACATCTCCCTCGTCGACACCGTGGCCGACAACGCCTCCTCCGGTCTCTTCGTCCTCGGCTCCGAGCCGCGCCCCCTCGACTTGCTGGATCTGGCCGGGTGCGCGATGGTGCTGCGGCGCGGCGACGACGTGGTGTCCACCGGCACGGGCGCCGACTGCCTCGGCGGTCCCGTCCTGGCCGTGGCCTGGCTGGCCCGGACCGCGCGTGCCCATGGCCGGCCGCTGCGCGCGGGCGACATCGTGCTCTCCGGCGCGCTCGGCCCGATGGTGCCGGTGACGGCGGGAGATGTCTTCGAGGCGGAGATCACCGGCCTCGGCACGGTCCGCACGAGCTTCACGGGAGGCGCCTCGTGACCAAGGTCGCGGTGATCGGCTCCGGCAACATCGGCACCGACCTCATGATCAAGGTACTGCGGCTGTCCGAGCGTCTGACGATGGCCGCGATGGTCGGCATCGACCCGGCCTCGGACGGCCTGGCGCGCGCCGCCGGGTTCGGAGTGCCCACGACGGCCGACGGTGTCGAGGGGCTGCTCGCGCTTCCCGGGGCCGACGAGATCGAGATCGTCTTCGACGCCACCTCGGCCGGCGCGCACGAGGCCAACGCACGCGCGCTCGCGCCGTACGGCAAACGCCTGATCGACCTCACACCCGCCGCACTGGGCCCGTTCGTCGTCCCCGCGGTGAATCTCGGCGAGCATCTGGACGAGCCCGACCTCAACATGGTGACCTGCGGGGGCCAGGCGACCATCCCGGTCGTCGCCGCCGTCTCGCGGGTGACCCCCGTCCCGTACGCCGAGATCGTCGCGGCCATCGCCTCGAAGTCGGCGGGTCCGGGCACCCGCGCCAACATCGACGAGTTCACCGAGACCACGGCGACCGCGATCCGGACCGTCGGCGGGGCCGGTCGCGGCAAGGCGGTGATCATCCTCAATCCGGCCGAGCCTCCGATGATCATGCGTGACACGGTGTCCTGTCTGATCGGCGACCCGGATCCCGCCACACACGAGCGGGTGGTCGCCTCCGTCGAACGGGTGGTCGCCGACGTGGCGGCGTACGTACCCGGCTACCGGCTCAAACAGCGCGTACAGATCACCCCGCTCGACGACGACGTACGCACCCTGGCCGGGGACGCCCGCGTCACGCACCGCGTCGGCGTGTTCCTCCAGGTGGAGGGCGCGGGCCACTACCTGCCCGGATACGCCGGGAATCTCGACATCATGACCTCGGCGGCCCTGGCGGTCGCCGAGCGCGTCGCCAACCACCCGGTACGGGAGCCCAGTTGATGACCCGTCGACCGACCCGTCGGCTGTTCGTCCAGGACGTCACACTCCGGGACGGTATGCACGCGACGCGCCACCGGATCACCCCGGAACAGGTCGCCAGGATCGCCGGAGCGCTGGACGCCGCCGGGGTCGACGGCATCGAAGTCGCGCACGGCGACGGGCTGGCCGGCGGAAGTCTCACATACGGCCCGGGAAGTCACACGGACTGGGAGTGGATCGAGGCGGCGGCCGGGGCGATCACCCACGCCCGCCTCACCACACTCCTGCTGCCCGGCATCGGCACGGTCAAGGAGCTGCGACAGGCGTTCGCGCTGGGTGTTCGGTCGGTGCGGGTGGCCACGCACTGCACGGAGGCCGACGTCGCGGCTCAACACATCGCGACCGCCCGTGAGTTGGGCATGGACGTGGCGGGCTTCCTGATGATGAGCCACCTGGCCGCCCCGGCCGAACTGGCCCGTCAGGCACGGCTGATGGAGTCGTACGGCGCGCACTGCGTGTACGTCACCGACTCCGGCGGGCGTCTCACGGTGAACGGTGTCCGCGAACGGGTCCGGGCCTACCGCGACACCCTCGATCCCGGCACCGGGATCGGCATCCACGCGCACGAGAACCTGTCGCTGTCCGTGGCCAACTCGCTGGCCGCGGCCGAGGAGGGCGCGACCCGTGTCGACGCCTCGCTGGCGGGGCACGGCGCGGGGGCCGGCAATTGCCCCCTGGAACCGTTCGTCGCGGTCGCCACGCTGGAGGGATGGGAACACGGCTGCGACCTGTTCGCCCTCCAGGACGCCGCCGAGGATCTCGTACGCCCACTCCAGGACAGGCCCGCACGGGTCGACCGCGAGACGCTGACTCTCGGATACGCCGGGGTCTACTCCAGCTTCCTGCGCCACGCCGAGACGGCGGCCCGCCAACACGGTGTCGACGTACGCGACTTGCTGGTGGAGGCCGGGAGGAGGGGCCTGGTCGGCGGGCAGGAGGACATGCTGGTCGACATCGCGCTGGACATGCCGGGCGGGCGGCTCTGAGCGGAAGCGACCGGGCACCCCGTTGCCGTCGATCGTCAACTCGGCGAGCCCGTTCGTCAGGGACCGCCGGGCCCGTTCACCTGGGGAGGCCGGTATCCCTTCAGCCGCCAACCCTCGTCGAGCGGCGCCACCGGATCGCCGCACAACCAGCAGTCCCGCATCGCCCCGGCGTCCAGCCGCCACCGGCCCCCCGCCAAGGCCCGTGGCGTGCCCGCGCGCGCAACCGTTCGGCAACGACAGGTGTCTTAGCGATCGAGGGACTGTTCTCCCGGAGGACACCGTCCGTTTGCCCGCGTCGTACAGAGGTTCATTCAATGCCGATCCCCCCACGCAACCGTCGCACCTTCCGTACTCCTCGTACCCCTCGTACCGCTGTCGCCGCGCTGAGCGCCGCCGGGCTGGTCGCACTGTGCGCCGCCCCCACCGCCGTCGCCGACGAGACCGCACCCGAGCTGGTCATGGGAGACATCGCACCGATCGAGGGCGTGAAGCCGGGCAGCGGCTTCGACCCGTCGGTCACCGTCGCGAACAAGGGCAGCAAGGCCGCCGACGCGGTCTGGGTCTACTACTCCGTCACACGGGGCCTCGGCTACGCGGAGATTCCGTCCAACTGCCAAGCACACCAGGTCCCTTCCTACGACGAGATGACCGAGAAGTCGAACGTGGTGTGTGAGTTCGACCAGGCGGTGGAGCCCGGCGTCGTGTACGCGCCCGAGAAGCCCCTCGCGGTCAAGGCACTGGCCCGCGCGCTCAACGACCACCTGCGCGTGACCGTCGGGGACACCGCCCCGGAACTGGACGAATCCGCCACGCCGCCGGTGGCCGGAACCGCACCGCCGGTGAAACTGGTCCAGCGCCCGGGCGGGGGCGAGACCACCGAGGACGCCATCGACGTGCCGGTCACCTCCGTCAACACGGCCGACTACCAGGTCGAGGGAGCCGCCCTGAAGGGCGGCGTCGGCGACACGGTGACGCTGACGGCGAAGTTCTCCAACGCCGGGCCCGCCTGGGTACTGACCGACGAGGGGGACCCGCTCGTCGAAGTCCTCATCACACCTCCCGCCGGGACGTCGGTCGTCAAGCCCGACGGATTCTGCGAGGCCAAGGGCAAGGCGCTGGCCTGCGGCACAAGCCAGAGGTGGGTCGATGAGGGCGGGGGAGAGACCTACACGATCAAGCTGAAGATCGACAAGCGGGTGGCGGGCGCGAAGGGCTCGGTGGCGCTGAGCACCGAGGCGCGCCCGTTCGACCCCGACAAGGCCAACGACAAGGCCGACATCACGCTGGACGTGACGGGCGGGGGGTCGACCGGCTCATCGGGGTCATCGGGCTCGACCGGCAGCTCGACCAACGGCTCGGCAGGCGCCTCCTCTTCCTCCTCCTCGACGGGCGGTAGCGGCTCGACCTCGACCGGCGGCGACTTGGCCGCCACCGGCTCCTCCTCCGCGACGCTGCCGATCGCGGTCGCGGCTGCCGCAGCGGTGGTCGTCGGTGCGGGCAGCCTCCTCGTCGTACGCCGCCGCGCCCAGCGCCGGGGCTGACCTACCCCGGCATCCCGGCATTCTCAGACGACCGGTCCCGCGCCCCGGTCAGGCGCTCCCCTCGTGAGAGGACCGGATGAGGACGTTCGACGTCGGCGGGACCGTCGCGCGGCGCGACATGTACCGCGGCCGGGTAGGGAGCGCGCAGGCGCGCTGCGCGTCATCGCCGACACCGGCGAGGCGTTGGTGACAGCGTGCGTGCCCGGAGCCGAGGCGCGCCGGGCGTCGCTGCACGTCAAGGCCCGCGATGACGACGACCGTACGGTGCGTACGGCGGCGTCCGACACGACGGCGACGGGGGAGTGGGAACTCGCGCCCGGCGGGTGGCAGGACACCGAACTGCCGCTGTGGAAGCCGCCGAAGGCATGCCCCGTCCTGGCCCGCGCCATGCCTCCCGCTCGGGAAATTCGGATGACCTGGAACACGACTGTTCCTACGCTCACTTCTCATGGACGATGCCGAGTACCTGCTGAACGTGGTCGACATCGAAGCGACTTGCTGGGATGGACAGCCGCCGCCCGGCCAGATGAGCGAGATCATCGAGATCGGGCTCACGGTGGTCGACCTGCGCGCGGGGGAACGCCTCGCCAAACACCGGCTGTTGGTGCGCCCCGCGCGCTCGAAGGTGAGCCCGTTCTGTACGGAGCTGACCGGGCTGACGCAGACCGAGGTGGACGCGGGCCTGCCGTTCGCCGAGGCGTGCCGCACGCTGGCTGCCCGGCACCGGACGGGCCCGCTGCCCTGGGCAAGTTGGGGCGACTACGACCGTAACCAGTTCATCCGCCAGTGCCGGCAGACGGATACGACGTACCCCTTCGGCCACCGCCACACCAACGCGAAGGTCTCCTTCACCGCCTCCTACGGCCTGCGGCGACGCCCCGGCATGGCCCAGGCACTGAAGACGGCCGGCCTCCCGCTGGAGGGCCGCCACCACCGAGGTGACGACGACGCGTGGAACATCGCCGCCCTGGTACTGGATCTCGCGAGGCGCGGAGACTGGCCCGTCGGCTAGGGCGTGTTTCGAAAGTCCCTCCCCCAGCCTTCGGCCGGGAGGTGCCCCCAGCCCGGCGACGCCCGGCTCCCGGGGCCCGTCCGACGACTCCCGTCGCCGTTGTAGCCCGTCGGCGGCCCCGCGTTAGGCCAACTCCGCTTCTCCAGGCTCCGCTTGAGGCACTCGATTGCCTCGATCGGACGTCAACTCCGCACAACCCCGTGGCCCCGATTCTCATCCTCTCCTCAGGGACGAGAGAGATGCCCGGGACACCTGAGGCGACTGAGGTGCCCGGGCGCTGGAGCCAAACAGGAGGAGAAGGACGTTGATCCATGCCCGGCGCACATTGGTCGCCGCTGCGGCGTTGCTGGCGGTGGTGGTGGGGTCGCAAGGAGTGGCGCAGGCCCGGCCCGCCGCCGAACCCGCACCGCCCGCGACATCGGCCGACCCCGACGGCAGACTGCCGGCGGGCTGGCAGATCACCGGGGCGAGATCGGGCCAGCAGCTGACCTGGCGCTCGACCACACCGGTGCCCATGGGAGACGCCGCCGTCGAGTTCTACTCCGGCGACCGGCTCCTGGGCCGGCCCCTCGCCGCCAAGGACGGGCACACGTTCAACCTCGCCCTCCAGGGCGTGGCGCTCGGACCGGCGAAGGACTTGCAGGTACGGGCCGCCGGCCGCCGCCTCGACGAGGCCGGCATCGAGGCCGACTCACGGCGACGTGCCTCCAAGGCCCCGGTGAAGCCGTCGGCCCTGCCGCCCGCCAACCCCGTGGACCCCGGTGTGCCCGGCCCGTACCGCACGGTCAGCGGTGAGTACGAGCTGAAGTCCGTGAAGCTGCCCGACTTCCCCGAACCGGTGGAGATGCGCGCGGCCGTGGTCGCGCCGGCCGAGGCCCAGGGCAACCGCCCGCTCGCCCTCTTCCTGCACGGCCGCCACCCCACCTGCTACACCGGGGGCCCGGAGGGCGAGCTCGTCGGCGGCTGGCCCTGCCCCACCGACTCGAAGCCGGTACCGAGCCACCGCGGCACTCTGCACGACCAGAAACTGCTGGCGTCCCAGGGCTATGTGACGGTGTCCATATCCGCCAACGGCGTCAACGGACAGGACTACCTGGCGGAGGACGGCGGAGCGCAGGCCCGCTCCTCCCTCGTACGGCAGCACCTCGCCCAGTGGGCCAACTGGTCCGGCGCCGGACGGACTTCGGCACCGGCGATCGTACGCAAAGCCGCGCGGGCCGACCTCTCGCGCGTACTCCTGGTCGGTCACTCGCGGGGCGGCGAGGGCGTGAACCGGGCAGCGATGGACAGCCTCTCCGAGCCTCCCGCCGACCAGGACGGCTACCGGGGTCCGGTGCGCTGGAAGATCAGCGGGACCGTCCTCATCGGCCCCACCATCTTCGGGCAGAACCCCACTCCCGACGTGCCGTCGATGACGATCCTGCCCGGCTGCGACGGCGATGTGGGCGATCTGCAGGGTGAGATCTTCGTGGACGGGACACGCGGCGTCAGCCGTGGTGCCGCCCTGCACAGCGCGGTCTACATGGTCGGCGCCAACCACAACTACTTCAACACCGAGTGGACGCCGGGACAGGCCGAGGCGCCTGCCAACGACGACTTCTGGGTCGACGAGGAGTCGCCGGACCCGGTGTGCACGCCGGGCACCGCGACGCGCCTGACCGCCGAGCAGCAGCAGACCGCCGGTTCCACGTACATAGCCGCCGCGGCCCAGGTGTTCGTCGCGGGCGACGACCGGGTCCGGCCACTGCTGGACGGCTCCGGCGTAAGCGCGAAGTCCGCGGGTCCCGCCCGCGTCCTCACCCACGCCGTCGGCGCCCGTCGCGCCGGCGCGTTCCTGCCGGACCCCTCGGTGAAGGTGGACGGCGGCCGGCTGTGCGAGCAGGTCGACCCCGACCCGGCGACGGCCTGCCTGAACCCTGACGAGCCCGGCAGATCACCGCACTTCGCCGGCTGGGAGACGGAACGGGAAGCGGGCCGCAACGCCGTGGCGCTCGACTGGTCGACGCCCGGTTCCGCGGTACGGGTGCAGCCCGAGCGACCGGTCTCCGTGACCGGAGCCGAGTCGCTGGCCCTGCGCGTCATCGTGCCCCCGAACACCACCGGCACCCGCATGGACGTGTCCCTCACGGACACCGCGGGCCGACGGGCGAAGCTCGGCGACATCCGCCTCGACGGACTGCCGGGCTCCTCGCAGACGGCCTCGTACTGGGGTCAGGAGGTACGCGTACCGCTGACCGCCGCGACCACGGCCGGGCTGGACCTCAAGCAGGTGAAGTCCCTGGAACTGACCCCCCTCAGCGGCTCGGGGAAGGCGTGGCTGATCGACGCCTGGGGCTGGCGCCCCGGCATGACGGACGTGCAGCCGGTCTCACTGCCCCGCGTCGACATCGGCAGGCTGGCCGCCGACGAGGGCGACTCCGGAGTCAAGACCTACCGCGTGCCGGTACGGCTCTCCGGGCAGGGCAGTGGACAGATCCGGCTCTTCGTCTCGGACTCCGCGACCCGTGAGACCACGTCCAGGGTGGTGACCGTGCGCCCCGGCGGCGAGAACATCGACGTGCCGGTCGACGTGCCCGGCAACACCCGCTACAACTACGGCACGACGTACAACGTGTTCGCGAAGGCCGTCCACGACACGGTGGTCGGCAACCACCGCGGCGGCCTGATCGTGAAGAACGACGACCCGCTGCCCACGTTCAGCGTGTCGCCGGTCCTGAGCCGGGTCGCCGAGGGGCAGAACCTGACCTGGCGGATCACCCAGTCCGCGGTCGCCGACACGGAGATCTGGTTCGACGCCGCGTTCGCACCGGTCGACGGCGCCGAACTGTCCACCACCGACGTCGACCCGGACTGGCTCGGCGAAGTCACCGGTGAGTCACCGCCCCCCGCCCGGTCGGCCGCTGAGTCACTGGCCCCCGCCCGGCCGCTGTCCGAACTGGAAGGGCTCAATCTGCCCATCGCCATCCCCCCGGGCGAGCTGAGCACCGACGTGACCATTCCCATCGTCGCGGACGGCGTGAGCGAGCCGGAGGAGTCTCTGCGGATCAAGCTGTCCCTCTGGACGATGGACGGCGAACGGTTGGAGGGGCCGGTCCTCGACGGCACGGTGACCGACGCGCCGTAGTGGCTCTGTAGCCGCTCTTCGATCGGCTTCGACCGGCTTCGGCTGGGCTCGAGCGACTTCAACTGAACGGAATCAGATGCGGGGGCCCGGAAGTTCCGGGCCCCCGTTTCGCGTTCCCTGGGCTCCCTGGGTTCAGTCCGCGGGCCCGTGAGCCATGATGCGGCGCAGTTCCTCGCTGAAGTCGGCCGCTGTCGGCTCCAGCAGCAGCGCCGCCAGGGGGATGTCGGCCCGCAGCCGTTCCCGGAGGGTCTCTACGACGCGCAGCACCTTGAAGGAATCACCGCCCAGGTCTCCAGGAGACGGCGGTCTAGATCCTGTTATGAAAGCGAGCACTGAGGTAGTGCTGGCTATGGAGCTGAATGATCTGTTGGAGCACCGATGTCAGATGCGGCTGGTGCTGGCACGATGTCGCCATGGAGCGGACGTTGAGTCGACGGGAAGCTTCGGACGCGGTCGGCGACCTGGGATGGCGCTTCCTGCTGGGCACCGTACGAACCTCGGTCCCGGTCGGGTCAATGGCAGAGGCAGTCGTGATGGCGGCGAGCGCGGTGGCGGTGTGCGGGGACCATGCCGACCAGCACCTCCGCGCCGATGTGCGGCCCGGCCGGGTCGTGTTCACTCTCCAGTCGCTGGACCACGCCGCGGTGACCTCGCGCGACATCGACCTCGCGCGTCGGATCTCCGGTGCTGTGCACGAGAGCGGATCGCGGACGGAGTCCGAGATCGGTGCCGAAGGGCCACGGTCGGTCCAACTCCTGGAGATCGCGATCGACGCACTCGACATCGCGGCGATCCGCCCGTTCTGGAAGGCGGTGCTCGGTTACGCCGATGAGGCCGGAGCCCGCGGTCCCGAGGATCCGCTCGTCGACCCGGTCGGCCAGGGCCCGGCGGTCTGGTTCCAGCAGATGGACCGAGCGCGAGCGGAACGCAATCGCATTCACCTCGACGTCTGCGTCCCGCACGACGAGGCACCCCGACGGATCGAGGATACTGAACCGCCCGCACCGCCGTCAGCCACGTCGGTGGACGGTCGTGCGGGGTGGCAACGAGATCCGGCCGTGCGGCCCGGTCAAGTGCGATCAGCGCTCGGCCGACCGGCGATTCCGCCGACAGGTGCGCCACGATGAGGAAGCGATCCGCCGAGCAGACGGCACGTCACCGAGCGCTCGGCCCAGCCTTTCGCGCCGGCGGATGTCCCGGACAACGCCGGGCCCGGCCCCCGCCCGCAATCGAATGGAGCCGGCCGGCGCGGGTGCCCGGCCGGCGCCCCGCCCTTGGTTGTCAGTGGTGGCTGGGATGCTGCCCTGATGGACGAACTGATGCGGCGGCGGGTGTACGGCGCCGACCATGACGACCCGGATCCGGGGCCTCGGCCGGGCCGCGCGTACCGGGAGCTGTGCGCGGGCCCGTTGGACGGGCTGCTCCTGGATGTGACCGGCTGGACGGACGAGGAGCTGGGCACCGGCGCGATGCTTGTTACGGAGATCGGGGCGTACGGGCCGGGCGGGCGCGCCGGGTACGGGCCGCGTACCGGCGATTCGCGGCGGTGGGACTGGCAGGGCGACAGCCCGTGACAGCCGCGCGCGGGCGGATCACGTAGGCGTCCGCCACGGTCCGGATCGGGGCGGTGATCTGACGAGGGAGGCCGAGGGGTGGGGGCCGCGATACCCCGTTGGGGGCTCCTGGGCCGACCGCGCCAGGAGCCCAGGGCGGGCGCCGTTACTTCTTCGCGATGCCGTATGTGGCGCGCGCGGCGGCGCGGATCTGGTCGGTGATCAGGTCGGGGTGCGAGACCATCGCCACGTGCGAGGAGTCGACCTCGACGGTGTGGGACTTGGCGCGCTTGGCCTCGAAGCGTTCCAGGTCCGGGGCGATGGCTCTGTCGTTCCTCGCGACCACGGCCCACGACGGGATCGACTTCCACGCCGCCGCCGTCGCGTTCTGCGCGAACCCGGCGGCGGCGACCGGGCGCTGCTCGACCGCCATCTCCCTGCTCTGCCCCCTGGGCAGGTCGGCGGCGAACACCGCGTGGAACTTGGCGTTCTGGATGTACAGGTCCGTCCCACTGGTCTTCCCATCCGTGTACGGGACCTCCCGCAGCGCCGGGGCGAGTTCGCTGCCCTCGAACTTCGTCGAGAGGGTGGCCGGGCTCTCGCCCACGTCCGGCATGAACGCCGACACGTACACGAGGGCTTTCACGTTCCTGTTGCCTGCGGCCGCCTGGCTGATGACCGCACCGCCGTACGAGTGGCCGGCGAGGACGATCGGACCGTCGATCGACTTGAGGATCGACGCGAGGTAGGCGGAGTCGCCGAGCACATCCCGCAGCGGGTTCGGCGGGGCGACCACCGGATATCCGTCGTGCTGGAGCCGCTCGACCACTCCGTTCCAGCCCGACGCGTCCGCGAACGCGCCGTGGACCAGCACCACCGTCGGCTTCACGGCCCGACCGGTCGGCTCGGAGTCCCCGCTGCCGAACAGACCCCCGCCGGCGACGGCCGAGCCGTTGGCGAACACCCCCGCGGTCAGTGCGAGGGACAAGGCACCCACGCGCATGAGGCGACGTCGTACCGGATGGAGGGAGGGGGGTGACGCAACCATGAGAGGTCTCACTTCTGCTGGTGGGGAAGCCGTGTCGCTCTCAGTGTTGATCCGAATCCGTACGGTGCGCCCCCTGGTTGTGGCGGGTGAGTGAACCTGGTGCCGGTACGCGCGCGGAGTACGCGGCCGGCGTCACAGCCCGGGAGGTCGGCCGTGGTGGCGGCGGAAAGCTGCCGCGAAAGGAGCGGCGCCCGGATCGACGGCGCCGTCGCGGCCGGGCTCGTGCCCGCCGACTACGCCGTCATGACCCGCCGGCTGACGGGCACGATCGCGTCCGGCCCGGGCGGCACGGCCACCCATCGCTCCCCGGTGGTGACCACACGCCAGGAGAGCCCGGCGCCGCGGGGGATGGGCAGCCGGGCGACGGCCACGTCCACCTCGCCGTCGGCCGGCCCGGCCGACAGGTTTCCCCAGGGCACCTGGGCCGGCCGGGCGTCCATTGGACATCCTGGTCAACAACGCGGCCGTGTTCGCCGGCACGCTCGACCAGGTGACACCGGAGGAGTTCGACCGGCTCTTGGCGGTCAACGTGAAGGCCCGTACTTCATCGTCCAGCGGGCGCCGCCACTCCCGCGCGACGGCGGCCGGATCGTCAGCATCTCCTGCGCCGCCACCCGGATCGCCCGGCCCGAGACCGGGTACGCGATGTCCAAGGGCGCGCTGGACGTGCTCGGCCGGAACCTGGCCAACGGACTCGGCCCCAGAGGTATCACCGCGCTGGGCCGGGTCGGCCAACCGGAGGACGTGGCCGACGCCGTCGCGTTCCTCGTCTCCGACGACGCCCGCCGGATCACGCGCCACTGGCTCGACGCCACGGGCGGCCTGCACCTGGGGCCCGGCGGGTTCCGGGCCCGAGCCGGCCACGCGGTCCCGCGACGGCCCTTCCCGGAGAGGGACGGATCAAGTTCACCCGGCTTCGACGGCCTTCACCGCCTAGAGTTGCGGCAGATATGAGGGCACGTCAGGGCGGGGGGTCGCAGTGTTCGTCCCCGGGCCTCCCAGGCGCCCCGGACGTGGGACATCGGAGTCGGGCGGACCGCATGGCGTATGAACTTCCTCCGGAAATCGTGCACTTCGTCAATCGGGAGGACGAGCAGAACCGGGCCTTCACCGCGGTCGCCGAGTGGAACGCGCGCTCCCGGCCCCTGTGCCTCGCGTTGAGCGGGCCCGGCGGCTCGGGCAAGACGGAGCTCGCCTTCCGCCTCGCTCGCGCGCTGCGGGACCAGTACCCGGACAGCGTGCTGTACGTGGATCTCGACGACTTCCGCCGGGACGGGACGGTGGTGGTCGCCGACGCGCTGGGTCAACTGCTCGTCTCCCTCGGTGTCGCGCCCGAGATGCTGGCGTCCTCCTTCAAAGGACGCTGCAAGCAGTACTGGACTCGGACCGACGGCGAACGGCTGGTCGTGGTGATCGACAACGCCCGCTACGGAGCGGAGGTCGTCCCCCTGCTCCCGGGGTCCGGCACCAGTGTGGCGATCGTCGCGAGCCACGGTCCGCTGTACGACATCGAGGACGGCGCCGCGGTCGATCTCGAACTGCATCCGCTGGACGAGGCGGATTCCGCGGAACTGCTACGGCTCGTGGTACGGGATCAACGGCTCACGGACGAGCCCGACGCGGCGCGTGGGGTCGTCCAGCTCTGTTCCGGCCTGCCGGCGGCCCTGCACGTCGCCGCCCGCTGGATCCGTAAGTACCGGCGGCGACCGCTGTCACGCCTGCTTGCCGAACTGTCGAAGGAACTGCACGAGAAGGGCGTGCCGGTGGTCGAGAAGGTATGGGACGCGGCGTATCTCGGCCTCACCCCCGAAGCAGCCCTGCTCTACCGGCTGCTCGCCGACCATCCGGGACCGTCGTTCACTCCGGAATCCGCAGCGGCGCTTCTCGGGCTCGGCCGGGACGCGGCCGACGAAGCGCTCGAAGAACTGGAGATCGCCGGGCTGCTCGACACCCGCGAGGTGCCGGGCACCACGGACGGTGGGATCCGGATGCCCGATCTGATGCGCGCGCACGCCCGTCGCCGGGCCGGGAAGGACGGGGCGGAGCGGGAACGGGCCGAAGCGCAGCGGCGAATCGTGACCTGGTTCCTGCGGCAGGCTCAGCGGGCGGACGTCTTCGCCGCCGGCCGGAGGCTCGTCGTGGCGGACGCCGTTCCGCCGATCGAAGGTGCCCCCGACACCCCGCTCGCGGACCCCGCCGACGCGAAGGAGAGCGGGCGGCCCGAGGAGGCCAGGGCGAGGGCGCGGCGCGCGGCACGCTGGCTGCACACCGAACGGCACGCGCTGCACGCCTGCGTACGCCTCGCCCACTCGCTGGGCCTCGACACCGAGACATGGGCCCTGTGTGAGCCTCTGTGGACGCACTACCTCGACCACCCCCAACCCGCCGACGACATCGAGGTGTTCGGCCTTGGCGTCGCGGCGGCGGGGCGCGCCGGGAGTTTGCCCGCGCTGGTCCGTATGCGGTGCCAGCTGGCTCGTCCCCTGTGGGAGCAGGGGAGAACGGACGAGGCCGAGCAGGAGCTGGAGCGGGCACTCGCGACGCTGGAGACGCTCGGGGATTCGGCGCGGATGAGCAAACTGCGCGCGTCCGCCGTTGAGTTCCGAGGCATGCTGCACTCGGCCCAAGGCGACTGGGCCGCCGCGGCGGCGGACTTCCGGCGCTCGCGCGACGTGCACCACGCGATCTCCAACACGTACGGCGTCACACTCCAGACCTACCGTCTGGGCCAGGCGACTGCCGAACTCGGCGACTTGGACGAGGCGGCCCAACTGCTGGCGCAGGCCCACCGATCGGCCGTCGAACTGGGACGGGAGCGGCTGGCCGGGCGTATCGGTTTCGCGTGGGGCGGTGTGCTGTGCGGACTCGGACGTCCAGCCGAGGCGCGGGTGCTATACGTCGATTCGCTGGCCGGCGCTCGCGGCCGGGGCTCCGACGCCGACGAGCAACGGATCCTCCACGCTTTCGCCGAACTGGCCGACGAGGAGGGGCGCCCTGACGAGGCGGAGGCCCACCGGGTGGCCGCGCATGCGATTCGGGTGCGGAACGGCCTCGCCTAGAGGATCCGCCCCGTCTCCTCCGCGGTGGCGGGGGACAGGCGTACGTCGTACCGACGGCCCCCGATCACACAGGTCACAGCGATGTCAGCGGTCTCAGCGGTCCTGGAGGTCTCGGAACAGACCTGGCCGCCCGACACGGCCAGTCGCGCGTGGACGGCGGAGAGCACGGCTGCCGGATCGCTGTGGGCGATCCGGCCGTTCTCCCGTGATGGTTCGATCCGGACGGACAGCGGCGAACCGCCCCGGACCCGCACCACACAGTGCGTCGGGGAGAGCACGGCCGCGGCGGTGCGGCAGCCCGGGTAGCTGTCGAGGGCGTGAGAGGTCCAGCCGGCCACGGTCCACCCGGCGCTGTACGGCGCGGTTGCCGTCCGGTCCGTGCGCCGGTACAGCAACCCCGCACTCTGCAACTGCCGTTCCCCGGCCGCGCCGTACTCGGCGGCGAGGTGGTGCGCGGGCGCGTCGACGTGGCTGGGGAAGCGCTCGATGTGCGTCTCGTCGCCGTCGAGACGTACGCGTACGGCAAAGGCGGACGGCGTACGGGAGGGCGGAGCCGGGACCGGCAGCAGCCGGGCGGCGACGGGGACGGCGGGCGGGGTGAGGCCGAGCAGCCGGTACAGCTCCCGCCGGAGGCGTTCCAGCGCGCCCTCCTGTCCGGGGGAGGTGAACGCGAACGCGGACGTGGCCGCGGCCCGCCCGGTCCCCGCCCGACAACTCCCCAGTACCTCTTCGAGATCGGCGGAGCGGTCCAAGTGCGGTGCGTGGGCGAGGAGTTCCGCCATCGGGCTGCCGGGGATCAGCTCGTCGCCCCCGTCGTAGGCGCCGAGTATCGGACCGTCCAGCGCGGCAGCGTAGTAGAGCGCGGTCGAGCCGTGATCGGTGATCAGGGCGTCGGCGGCCACCAGGACCGAGGCCCAGTCCTCGTGCGGCCGGGCGAGGATCATTCCGGCGTCGAGCGCGGGCGCGAGTTGCTCCGACAGCTCGAACTCGCCGGTCCGGCTCCACTGGTTCGGGTGCACGATCAGCGCGAGTTGGTACGCATCCTGCGGAAGGCGGGCGGCGAGTTCGCCGGGGAGGGTCGCACGACGCCGGAGCAGGGACTCCTCGCCCCAGGTGGACGTCAGCACGACCAGCCGTCTGGCACCCGTTCCCAGCGCGGCGCGGAATCTGTCACGCAGGGGGAGCGAGGCGAGGATCCGCTCCAGGGTCGGATCACCCACCACGGTGGCGCGTGCCGCCGCTCGCGGACTGAGCGCCGCCAGCCGGTCGATCTGGCTGGGGTGAGCCAGCGCGTGCAGAGCGGGCGGTGTACCGCCGTCCGGCACCAAGTACCTCGGATCCAGGCCCGACGCCTCGCCCGCGGATCCCTCCCCTCCCTCTCCGTGGAACGTCTTGCTGAAGCCGGCGCCGTGCGGCAACAGCACCCGGGGGCCGCGCAGGAGGTGCGGTTCGCCCTTCGGACTCGCGGTGACGATCAGGTCGTACGAGGTGCGGCAGGCCTCGTCCCAGGGGACGGTGTGTGCGCCGACCCGTTCGACGGCCGCGAGCGCGTCGACCCCGAACTCGGAACCGGGAACGAGGGTGAACACACGGCTGACGCGCTCGTCACCGGCGAACACCGGAAGGACATCGAGCAGCCGGTACAGGGCGATCGCCGAGCGCGCGGCGAACAGCACCACCCCGCCCGTCGCCCGTCGCCCGTCGCCCGTCGCCCGAAGTGTGCATTCTAGCTTCGGGCGGCCCGTCGGGCATGAAGTTACCGCTGATCAGGCCAGGTTCCTCGGGCTCGCTCGGCGGCATGATCCTGATCGTACCTTCGTGACTTGCGGGGTACCCGACGACTGTTCGTGCCCCGTCACCGGCCCGGTCGGGAACAATGGCCGCCATGGACGAGTGGGGGATCGCACTGATCGCGGCAGGTTCGGCCCTCGCGGGCAGCCTGGTCACCGGCTGGTTCGCGCGGAGCGCGGGCATGAGACAGGCCGAGGCGGCACAGCACGCCGGCGACCGGCAGGCGGACGCCCTGCTCCACACGGTCCGCCTGACGCTTCAGGAGCAGCGCGCTGTCCGACTGCTTGATCTCCGGCGCCAGACCTATGTGGCTTTTCTGGAAGCCGCGGAAGCCGCGACGCTCACGAGCCGCACCGGGATTGGACCCGGAAGCGACGGCGCGGCTCTCCAACGGGCCTTCGGCGCCGTGGCGTTGGAAGGCCCCGCCGATGTGGCTCGCGCGGCGCGCGAGGTGGCCGACCGCCTGCGGCGCGACGACTCGCCGGACGACATCGAGCGCGCCAAGCAGACCTTCATCTCGGCCGCACAGGCCGCTCTGGACCCGGCTGTCCCGCGACCGGAGTGACTCGTCATCCTGGGCGCACGGTTCGTATCGCTGATGGACAGCGCAGAACGGCGACCGCGCGCGTACGGAGATCACGCCGCCCCGGCAGTTGACCCTGACGCAGGGGCAACCTCGCACCATGGTTCGCATGACAACGAGAACCAGCGCGATCGAGGTCAGCGGACTCCGCAAGTCGTACGGCGACCACCAAGTGCTCGCCGGAGTCGATCTGACCGTCCCCGCGGGCACCGTCTACGCACTGCTCGGACCCAACGGGTCCGGTAAGACCACCGCCGTCCGGATCCTGTCCACCTTGCTGCCCGCGGACGCCGGCGAGGCCAGGGTCGCCGGCTACGACGTACGCCGCGAGGCCGATCAGGTGCGCGCGTCGATCGGCGTCACGGGACAGTTCTCCGCCGTGGACGAGCTGCTGACCGGACGTGAGAATCTGCTGCTGATGGCCGACCTCGGCCACCTCGACCGGCACCGCGCGCGGAGCGCGGCCGGGCGACTGCTGGAGCGGTTCGATCTGGCCGAGGCCGCCGACCGGCGCGCGGCGACGTACTCCGGCGGTATGAAGCGGCGGCTGGACCTGGCGATGACCCTGGTGCCCGGCCCGCGGCTGATCTTCCTCGACGAGCCGACCACCGGCCTCGACCCGCGCAGCCGCCGTGACCTGTGGGGGATCGTGCGCGAGCTGGTGGCCGACCGGGTCACCGTCTTCCTCACCACCCAGTACCTCGAAGAGGCCGACCAACTCGCAGACCGGATCGGTGTGCTCGACGGGGGCCGGCTCGTCGCCGATGGCACAGCCGCCGAGTTGAAACGGCTGGTCCCCGGCGGCCACGTTCAGCTCCAGGCCACCGACCGTGAGCAAGTAGCCGTACTCGCGAGCCGGTTGCCCGACGCGAGCCCGAACGCCGAGACGCTCACCGTGACTCTGCCGTACGACGGCAGCCTCACCGCACTGCGACGGGTGCTGGACCGGATCGACGACGACGGCGCTGTCGCCGGGCTCGCCGTACACACCCCGGACCTCGACGACGTGTTCCTGGCCCTCACCGGCCGCCCCACCACCCACGACCCCTCGCGGGAGGTGCCGGTATGAGCACCGCGACGTACGCCGTCCGCGACTCGGCGACCATGCTGCGGCGCAACCTGAGACACATGGCCCGGTACCCGTCGATGACGGTGATACTGGTCGGGCAGCCACTTCTGTTCCTGCTGCTGTTCGTCTACGTCTTCGGCGCGACCATGGGCGCCAGTCTGCCCGGAACCCCGGCGGGAGCCCCGGCGGGGGACCGGGCCGACTACCTGACGTACATCACTCCCGGGATCTTGATGATGACGGTGGCCAGCGTCTCCATCGGCACCGCGGTCCTGGTCGCCACCGATATGAAGAACGGGATCATCGACCGGTTCCGGACCATGCCGATCGCCAAGGCCTCGGTGCTCACCGGCCATGTTCTCGGCGCGGTGATCCAGACGGCGCTCGCGCTCGCGGCGCTCCTCGGGGCGGCGTTCCTGATGGGTCTCCAGACCGCCGCCTCGGCGACTCAGTGGCTTGGCCTGACCGGCCTGCTCACACTCCTCTCCCTGGCGATGACCTGGTTCACCGTGGCGCTGGGACTGGCCGGCCCCGACCCGGAGACCGCGAGCAACCTGCCGATGATCTTCGTACTCCTGCCGTTCGTGGGCAGCGGCTTCGTGCCGGTCGAGTCGATGCCCGCCGGACTGCGCCCGTTCGCCGAACACCAGCCGTTCACACCGCTCATGGACACTTGCCGCGGTCTGCTGGCCGGAGCGCCGGCCGGTCCGGACGTTCTCCGGGCCGTCGGCTGGTGCGTGTTGATCGGCCTGACCGGCTACCTCTGGTCACGACACCTCTACCGGACCCGCGCCGCGGCCTAGCTTGTTGTGCGAGGTGATCCAGCGTTTGACCCTGCGAACGCTTTCCGTTTCCCCGCCTTTCTGGGATGGGACCGCCGCGCCCCGCCGATCACGCTGAACGGGCCGGTGGACTGCGCGGGCACGAACGCCGCCAAGAGTGGGACGTCGCCTGGGTCTACCCGGAGGCCGGCGGCTACTACGAGCTTCGCAACAGCGCCAGCGGACTGTGCCTGGACGCCGACTTGGGGCTCGATCGGCGGGAACGGCACCCGTACGCAGGTGTGGGACCGCGTCGCCACCCAGACCAACCGGCACTGGCGGATCGCCTGACGGTCTCCCCCTCGGCGATGGTCCCGCCTCCTGCCGAAGGTGACCAACAGGCGCTATGTCCGGGGAAGTTGGAGTATCAACGGCGAAGTCAGGCCTAATCTGAGGTCATGCCTGACAACGGGGATAGACGTGGCCGGCTCGGCAGGGTCCGGGACGACGCGGTGCGGGCGGCGGGAGCCGCCCGCACGGTGGAGGGGATGTTCGCCGGGGTGATCGGGGCGGTGTCCCCGATACTGCGGTCCGAAGTGTGGGCGGGCATCACCGTCGATCCGTGGACGCTGATGAACACCGGGGGCAACTACCGGGACGCCGTACCAGGGCGGCTGATGCCCCGGATGATCGACATCGAGTACCGGGAGGGTGACGTCAACTCCCTTCCGGAGCTGGCGCGAAGACCCGTGCCGGTCGGCCTGCTCAGACGCGAGATCGATGGCCCGCCGGAACACAGCCCCCGCTACCGGGACATCATCGGACCGCTCGGCCTGGAGGACGAACTCCGGATCCTGCTGCGCGACTCCCGTGGTGCCTGGGGCGCACTCATCATCGGTCTCGGCGACGGGCCTCCGCTCGGGCCGGACGCCCTGGCTCTCGCCGCGGGCCTGTCCCGGCCCCTCGGCGAGGCGTTACGCCGGTTCCATCTCACCGAACGGGCCCGGCAGGAGCCGTCGCCCGTCTCCCCGGCCCTGGTGATGCTGGACGCCGGATACCGGCCGCTGCACCTGACGTCGTCGGTCGCGGCCTGGTTCGAGGACCTTCCGCCGGACGACCGTACGGTACGAGGCCGGGCCACCGGATCGCGCCCGGCCGACCTGCCCCCGGCGGTGTACGCACTCGCCGCCGCCGTCCGCGCCCCCGGCGCCGCGGACTCGCTCTCCTCGCTGGTACGTACCCGGTCGCGCGGCCTGGTCCGCCTGCACGCCTGGCGCCTGGGCGACCAGCCGCCCGCCGACGTCGCCGTCGTGGTCGAACCCGCCGGACCGGGTGAACACGCCGCGCTCGTCGTCGCGGCGTACGGACTGACTCCCCGCGAACGGGACATCACGGCCCTCGTCCTGCGCGGCCACTCCACGGCCGAGATCAGCGAGCAGGCCCGGCTGTCCGCGCACACGGTCCAGGACCACCTCAAGTCGGTCTTCGACAAGACGGGCGTCCGCAGCCGCCGCGACCTGGTCGCGACCCTCTTCACGCGGCACTACCAGCCCGCCCTCATTCCGTCCGGCGATCCCATGCAGGAACCGGGACCGGAGCCGGGGCCAGGACCGGGGCCGGAATCACCGCGTACGAGTCGCCTCCCGGCGCACTGAGCTTCTTCGCAACGTCCGCCCGGAAAGGGGAAGTTGCCGGGAACGACTCAACTCCACTTCCAGAGGCGGTCGTTGAAGACCAAGCTAGGAGACTGATCCGATGCTGACCATCGGCGAGCTGGCCTCGTACGCCGGAGTGACCGTGCGCGCGGTACGGCACTACCACGCCAAAGGCCTGCTGCCGGAACCGGAACGGGACCATTCCGGCTACCGCAGATACGACGCCGCCGCCGTGATCGAGCTGATCAAGATCCGTACCCTCGGCGACGCGGGCGTCCCACTGGCGCGCGTACGGGCGCTGCTCCGGGCCGACGAGGACGAGTTCGCCACGGCGGTCGCGGACATCGACAAGCGGCTACGGGCGGAGATCCGGGACCGGCAGCGGCACCGCGAACGGATCGCCCGCCTTGCCGCCGGGGACAACCTGGCGCTCCCTCCGGAAGTCGTCGCGTTCCTCGACCATTTACGCGCACTCGGGGTCGACGAACGGATCGTCCGGGTCGAACGCGACGGCTGGATCCCGTTGGCCGCCCACTCACCCGAGCGAATCCCGGAGTGGACCGCACGCAAGCGGGCGCAGATCGCCGACCCGCAACTCATCGACTTCTATCTCACCCTCGGCCAAGCCCTCGACCGAACCGACGACGACCCCCAACTGGTCGACCTGGCCGACAAGATGGCCGCCTACATCACGAAGATGGCAGACGAGAGGGGTGAGGACTACCTCGACGATTCCGACATCGACCCACCCATCGCCAAGCTGCTCGACACACTGGCCTTCGATACCGCGCCGCCGGCCCGTCGGCTGATCGACCTGCTGAAGAAGCGGGGCTGGACCGGCTGGACCAAGATCGAGCGCGTGGACCCGCCAGGTGTCGTCGGCAGATCCGCTGTTGATGACTGAGTGAGCGCTGCTCTGACTCCGGGCCGGGGGTGTTGTCGCCATTCGTCCGTCCCGGAGTCAGAGCAGCGTTGGAGTCGGTCTGGCCGGAGCCCCAGAAGAGACCACGGCCTTGTGGGACAAGGCTGGATGCGTACAAACCGTTGATCGACGTTCCAGATCCTTCCCGTGCGGTCGAGGTTGAACTCATGCAGGCTCAGCCCGTCGCAGTCGGCCCGGCGCAGGTCCGTGACGCCGAGGTTGACCCAGGACTGCTTCCGGGGTTGCGGGTGTGTGTGCTGAGGAGTCCCGCCGGTTGGGTCGGCGGGACTCCTCTGATGAACGGGCGTCAGATCATGATCAGTAGCCGGGTGTGGGGGACGAGCTTGCGGTTGACGCTGGTGCTCTGGACGAAGATGGTGAAGTCGTCGTTGTGGTCCGGCTTGACGCGGACCTCGGTGTCGGGCAGGCCGAGCAGGCTTCGGGCTTCGGGACCCGTGTAGACGCGGTCTGTCTTCTTCTCAAGCACGGCGATCTGCTTTCGTGCCTGGACCTTCTCCGGCTTGCTCAGCTGGTAGAACGCGCAGCCGGTGCGGTAGGCGTGTCCGCATTCGGTGACCCAGTCCCTGATTCCCGCTTCGCGTGCGACCGGAATCAGCTGGTACTCCGACGGTTTCACGGGGGTGAGACCGGCTGCCTTTATGGTGTCCTTGTTGACAGCGTCGGCACCGGTGGAGAACACCGCCCGCGAGCCGCGGATTCCCTTTGCGCGGCCCACCATGAAGTTCTCGGTTGCCTGCTGAATGACCTGCCCGGCCTCTTCCAGCCCCTGCGTGCTCGTGGCGTCCCAGATGGCGATGTTGTCCTTGGGGAAGCCGCACTGCATGGCCTCGCGCTTGCCCATCTGGTCGGGCACCAGGACAGCCAGTGTCCAGTTGTCCGCTTGCGTCCGGGTCAGGCTGGCCACGGCATTGACCAGTTCCCGCGGGTCCGTGGCGGGGGCGTCGGGGCAGCGGTGGCTTGCGTTCTCCTGACCGTCGGTCAGAACGAACGTCAGGAAGCTGTGGTCGCCGTAGAGTTGAGCTGTCTGCGCCAGCTCGCTCTGCGACTTCAGCGTGGCCGCGAGCAGAGCCGTCATGCCGCCGGCCCGGTAGAGCTGCTTGAGGGACGGCATCCGGAGCACGTCCTTGTCATAGACGACGCACTCCACCTTGTTCGCGAAGACGTACACCGTGACGCGGGTTTCCTGGTCCAGTTCCTTCGACCGGCGGGCCAGATAGGCGATCTGCTGATCGGCGACTTCGACGACCTTGCCGCTCAGATGCGACATGGACGAACTGGCGTCCAGCACCAGAGCAACGTGGTTGATGTAGTTCTGAGTTACGGACATGAAAAGCTCCCCCTCTTTCCGGCTTTCCGGCTCGATGTACTGATCGTCTCACCCACCACTGACAATCGATCTTGGTCTGCCGGGGGCGCGGACAGCGGACGGCCGGGCTGTGCGCGGGGATGAATCCTGGCCGGGCCGTCGAACGGACCACCCGCGTTTGCGTGGTGGGGCCGGCGGGCCGGGTGTGGCTGCGGTCCCGCGCAGGGCCCCGCCCCACCCACCCTCGCCCAGCGGCCACTACTCGCTGACCACGCGGCGCGGATCGAGGCGGGCCCCAGGTCCGGTCCGGTCCGGTTCCCGGAGGCGACGGCATCACGCATGGGCTGTCAGCACAGAACCCGGCGGACCCGAGTCCCTTCCTGGGCCGGCCCGGGGGATCGAGAACAGTTCTCAGCCCCTGTTGGTCGAGCGCGGCAGGCGGAGCGCCGAGACCAGGAAGAAGATCCCTCCGAGCGTGGCGTAGCCGGCGAGGGTGGTCAGCGAGGGGGCGTCCTGTGAGGCGCTTCGGATGAAGGTCGCGCCGGCCAGCACCGAGATGCCGCCGCTGGCGATCATGGCCCACTGGCCGCCCATCGGCCGGCGCGCGACGCCCACGAGGAGCTGGACCAGCCCGGACAGGACCGCCCACGCGCCCCAGACGCGCAGCACGTCGCCGACGCCCGAGGTGCTGGCGACCGCGATGCCGATGGCGGCGAGCGAGCTGACGGCGATGTTGGCGTACAGGCCCTTGACCGGCCCGTCGGCACGCGCCGACCTGGCATCGACGACGGCCGCCACCACGTCGAAGGCCGGATAGAGGAACAGCAGCAGTTTGGCCCCGGCGCTGAGGTCCGAGCCGGACACCAACAGGAGCGCCGCCCATGCGGCGGCGAAGACGAAGCGAATGACGTACAGCCGACGCAGGGCGGGCTTGGCGCCGACGAGTTCGGCGGAGGCGGTGGATGCCATGGGGTACTCCAGTGAGTGTGTGAGATAGAGAGAACGGTCTCTCTTGCTCGCAGCCTGGCACACCCCTCCCGCGAAAACAAGAGAGATCGTTCTACCCGCTACAATGGGTGATATGACACGGATGGAAGCCGGCACAGGCCCTGGCAGGCGAGTGTCCGAGGCTCGGGAGCGGCTCCTGAGGACCGCCGGGCAGCTCTTCTACGCCGAGGGCATCCACACGGTGGGCGTCGACCGCCTGGTCGCCGAGTCGAAGGTCACCAACGCCACCTTCTACCGCCACTTCCGCAGCAAGGACGACCTTTCCGTCGCCTACATCGGAAGCGTCGACCAGGCGATCCGCGCCCAGATCGGCTCCCTGATGGCGGCAGACGTGCCGACCGACGCCATCCTGCGGGGCATCGGTGTGTCCCTGGTCGAGCAGATCCGCTCGCCCGGCTACCGCGGATGCGCCTTTCTCAACGCGGCAGCGGAATTCCCCGATCCCGACCACCCGGTCCACCGTGCCGTCGTGCAGCACCGCGAGTGGTTCCTGCACACGATCACCGGTCTGTTCGCCAGGATCACGGCCGCGCAGGCCGAGTACGCCGGGCGCCACTTCGTCATGCTCCGCGACGGCGCCATGAGCGCGGGCTATCTCGGCGACCCCGTCCTGACCGGCGAGACCTTGCTGCGCGGCATCGAAGGACTGCTGCGGATCCACACCGCCCGTGGGCCCGACGAACGCGCCGTCTCCGCACCCGGCCGGACGTTCTCGGCGGCCACGACGGTCTCCGGCATTGAGTGCTCGCCCCCCGGCGCGTAACGGCGGTCGTGGCGAGACCGGCGGGCCGGTCCCGCTCCGCGAAGGAGACCCGCGTGCACCCGCGTGCACCCGCGTGCACCCGCGTGTACCCATGTGCGCTTCCCCGAACCGGCGGTGACCGCGATGGTCGGCGCCGCAGGATCCGGCAGGTCCCGCTACGCGGAAGCCCCGACCTCCCCGGCCGTGACCTGGGGCGGGTTGGGGAGCCGCGACGCGAGGTTCTCCCGCACGAAGTGCGATGCCCTCAACGTCGACTCCTCGGCACCGGCACGGTCCCCGAAGACGCTGGTCGAGACGAAAACACCGTTCCCGGCATCGATCCAGTAGAAGGCCACGAAACCGGGGATCTCGCGCACGAGCGGCACGAAGCCCTCTCGCACGAGCCGTGCCACCTCGGGCGGATCGGTCACACCTTCGTACCGCCGTACTGCTGCGTACATGGCTGATCTCCTCGCGGGTTCCGGGTTCCGGGTTCATCCTGTGCTGAGGTGCCGTACCCCCGCGGCAGCTACTTCGCTCACGAGGTGCCTCGCAATCACCGGAAGGGCCGCTCGCGGTGATCCGGATGGCGGCTTCGGGCGGCGAGAGCCCCCTCGGCGAAAGCCTTACCGCCACGCCGCGCCGACGAAGCGTTCGCCGCCCGGACCGGGCAGGCTCCGGTCCTCATGGAAACCCGTGGCTCGGACCGCGTCAGCCCGCGGCCAGGGCGCGGGCGGCGAGGATCAGTGCGGCGTTGTCGGGAGCGTCCGTGCCGTCGGGGAGGTCCGTACCGTCCTCGAAGCCGACCCGGGTTTCATGACCGTCCTCGATCGCCGCCCGTACCAGGGGCCATACCGTCGGGCCGTCGCCGTGGTAGAGGAGCGGGCAGGCCACCCCCGCCTCCTGGAGACGCGTCGCCATCGCACGGGCCGACGCGACCGCCTCCGCCGGATCCTCCTCCACGGGCTCGATGAGGATACGGATGTTGTCGTGCAGTGTCGGTGACGCCAGCAAGCGGGGGACGTCGTCCATCGTCCACACCGCGCTCTCCAGGGCCATGCCGCGTTTCACCACCAGCTCCGCCGTCCGCGCCGCGTCCTCCTCGCTGAAGGCGACGGACGCGAAGTCGGGCAGGACATCCCACGACATGACCAGCCGGTAGCGCTCCTCCGGGCCCGAGCAGGTCCACAGGCCCGTCGTGGTACCGACGACCGCGTCCGGCGCTGCCGCCCGGACAGCGGACAGCACCTCGGAGAGGGCTTCGGGCCTGATGGTCTGCCCGCCGTCCGGGTCGCGGACATGGAAGTGGACGACGTCCGCCCCGGCCGAGAGTACGGCGAGGGTGTCGGCGGCGATCTCCGCGGCGGTCACCGGGACGGTGGGCCGCTCCGCCTGGGAACGCCCGCCGTTGACGGCGGCTTTGAGGAACACGTGGGTCCTTTCGGGGTTGTGCGCGACACGTGTGCGTCGCGCGAGGGGGGTACCCGGCTTCCGGTCTCCCCGGGCGCTCTCCCCGGGCACCCCGGCGCGGATCTCAGATGAGGCGCTGAAGCGTCTCGGTGGCACCGGTCAGCGAGCCCAGTGGTCCGCCCTGCCAGAGTCTCGCCACGAGGGCCGGTTCCTCCGCGTCGTCGGCCAGCGCCTCGTCGACGACGGCGGCGAGCCGCGCGGCGGACGCGATGATCACGCCGTTGGCATCACCCAGGACGACGTACCCGGCCTGCACCGGGACGCCGCCACACACGACCGGAGCGCACAGCGAACCGTCCGCGATCCCGTGCAGCTTGGTGGTCAGGGCCGTACGCCCGTACGCGTACACCGGCAGCCCCACCGCCCGCAGCGCGTCTATGTCTGTGCACAGACCGTCCACGACCGCGCCCGCCGCGCCACGGGACGCGAGGGCGTTGGCGAGGACCTCGCCCAGTGCGGCGTGGCGCCGGTCGCCACCGCAGTCGACCACGACCACGTCCCCCGGCCCGATCAGCCCGGCGGCGTGATGGAGCATCGTGGAGTCCGTGGCCGTGATCCGTACGGTCACGGCCCGCCCGACGATCCGGTCGGTCCCCGCCTGCCGCTGGAGCGAGGGGTCGCAGAAACCTTCCTCCAGATAGTGGCCGAGGGTGGGGAAGTCCACCTTGCGCAGCTTCTCGGCCAGCTCCTCGTCGAGCGGGGCGGGCAGCTCGTACATCTCGATGGGCATGACGGGTTACCTCGGTCCGATGATGATGCGGCGGTTGCGGAGCACGGGAAGGACCGTGCGGGCCTTGTCGATCCGGTCCTTGTCGGCGTTCACGACGAGCATCGAGCGTTCCTCCTCGCCGAGGGCCGCCCGCACCACGCCGAGCGGGTCGACGGCCATGCTCATGCCGATGCAGTCAGGCGTGGTCAGCGACGACGCCACCACCCAGCAGGTGTTCTCGATCGCCCGGGTGCGCAGCAGGGTCGTCCAGTGGTCCTCCTTGAGCGGGCCCTTGACCCAGGCCGCCGACACGGACAGCAGGTCGGCGCCCATCTCCACCAGGGACCGGGTGAACTCCGGGAAGCGGACGTCGTAGCAGTTCACCAGGCCGACGTTGAAGTCGCCGATCCGGACGACGACCGGGCCGGTGTCACCGCGCTGGACCTTGCGGGACTCCTTGTAGTCGAACGCGTCGTACAGATGCATCTTGCGGTAGAGACCGAGGACCTCGCCGCCCGCGTCCACGGCGGCGATCGTGTTGTACGGGAGCGCCGTGCCGCTGTCCTCGTATCCGGCGGCGATGACCGCGATGCGGTAGGCGGACGCGATCCGGGTGATGCAGTCGATGAACGCGGGCCAGTGGCTCGCGGCGAGTTCATGGAGCGGGGTCGGCCCGGACTCGGCGGCCTCCGAGGGGATCATCGACTCCTCGGGGAAGACGACGAGTTCGGCGCCGGACTCGGCGGCCTCCCTGGTCATCTCCTCGATGACCGCGAGGTTGGCCGCCGCGTCTGCGGTCGGGGCGAATTGGGCTGCGGCGACCTTCACGGTCGTATCTCCTTGGTACGAGGGGGCGGGGCGGACCGGGGAAGCGGGCGCGCGGTCATTCGGCCAGCACCCGGGAGTGCCGGGGGTGCCATCCGGCGACCACCCGTTCGCCGACGGCGAGCCCGCTCGCATCCGCGCCGCGTGCTTCGGCGATCAGCTCGCCGCCGCCCGTGAGGGCGAGGTGGTAGCGGGTGGCGTTGCCGAGGTAGACGATCTGCTGAAGGGTGGCGTCCACCAGGACCGGGCAGTCGGCCGGTTCCTCGGACGCGCGGGTGAGCCGGACGTTCTCCGGGCGGACGGCCAGATGCACCCGGCCGCCGTCGGGCTGTCCATGGCCGTCGGGGACCGCGATGTTTCCCAGCCCGTCCGCCCCCAGCCGTCCGCCTCCGAGCACACCGGTCAGGAAGTTGGACGTACCGATGAAGTCGGCGACGAACCGTGTCGCGGGCCGTTCGTAGATCGCCTCGGGGGTGTCCACCTGGAGCACCCGGCCGCCGTCCATGACCGCGATGCGGTCGGACATGGTCAGGGCCTCCTCCTGGTCGTGGGTGACCGTGACGAAGGTGACCCCCACCTCGCGCTGGATCTTCTTCAGCTCCAGCTGCATCTCGGCCCGCAGTTTCTGGTCGAGCGCGCCGAGCGGTTCGTCCAGGAGCAGCAGGGCGGGACGGCCGATCAGGGCACGGGCGATGGCGACCCGCTGTCGCTGTCCGCCGGAGAGCTGAGCGATGGACCGGTCCCCGTACCCGTCGAGACGGACGAGCGCGAGCGCCTCCAGTACGGCGGTCGCGATCTCCGCCTTGGGGCGCGATCTGCGGACCTTCAGTTCGAAGGCCACGTTCTCGCGGACGTTCAGGTGCGGGAACAGGGCGTAGCTCTGGAAGAGCATGTTGAGGTCCCGTTTGTGCGGCGGCACGCCCGTCGCCAGGGCCCCGCCCACTTCGACGGTGCCCTCGGTGGGTGACTCGAAGCCGGTGATCATCCGCATGAGGGTGGTCTTGCCGCAGCCCGAGGGGCCGAGGATCGAGAAGAACTCGTTGCGTTGAATGTCGAGGGTGACGTCCTTGACGGCCCAGGTGCCGTCGAACGACTTCCCGACACCGGTCAGCCGGACGGCCGGCGCCGTGGATGTCGCGCCGTGCTGCGAGTCCTTGAGGGAGACTGTCCCGGGAACCGTCATGTCAGGACGCCTTCACCTTGGTCCAGCCCTGCTGGAAGTGCTTCATCGCGGCGCCCGGGTCGAGCAGGAAGTCCGCGTTCGCGACGGCCTCGTCGGTGGCGTAGATCGCCGGGTTCTCCAGCGCCTTCCTGTCCTTGACGAACTCGCGGGCCTTGGCGTTGGTGCTGGCACTGCCGCCGTCGTCGGTTGCCATCGCCGCGATCTCGGGGCGCAGCGTGAAGTTGATGAACTCGTAGGCGGCGTCCGTGTTCTTCGCGCCCTGGGGGACGGCGAGCCCGTCGGTCCAGATCGAGCCGCCCTCCTCGGGGATGACGTAGTGGACGTTCTGGTTGGCGGCGACGACCTTCGCCATGGCCGTACCGCTCCACGCCTGGGCCGCGCACGCCTGCCCGGTGGACAGGAGCTGCGGGTAGTTGGTGGAGTTGTAGCCCGCGAGGAGCTTCTTCTGGTCTTCGAGTGCCTTGGTCGCGGCCTTGATCTCGCCCTCGTCGGTGCTGGTGGCGCGGGCGCCGGTGACCTGGAGCCCCGCGATGTAGGCCGCCAGCATGTTGTCCAGCATGTAGACCTTGCCCTGGTACTTCTTGTCGAAGAGGGTCTTCCAACTGGTCGCCGACGCGATGCACTTGTCGTTGTACGCGAAGCCGGTCGTGCCCCAGATCCACGGGACGCTGTACTTGTTGCCCGGGTCGTACGACGGGTCGCGGAACTTGTCCGCGAGATTGTCCATGCCCTTGATCCGGGAGTGGTCGAGAGGCTGGATCAGCTTCTGGCCGACGAGCTGCTGGACGGTGTACTGGCTGGGCTCCACCAGGTCGTAACCGGCCGAGCCGGAGCTGAGCTTGGCGGTCATGGTCTCGTTGCTGTCGAAGGTGTCGAGCGTGACCGCGATTCCGGTCTCCGCCTCGAACTTCTTCACCACCGAGTCGGGTATCTCCCCGGCCCAGGCGTAGATGTGGAGTGTCTTCCCGCCGCCGGAGCCGGCGACGGAGGCGGTGCCGCCGCAACTGGTGACGACGAGTGAGAGGACGGCGGCGGCGGAGGAGACGGCGAGGACGGATCTGGCTTTGCGCGTACGCATGAGGGTGTGCCTTTCACGGGGTTGGGCGATCAGGGGAGCCGGACCGGGGGCTAGTCGCGCTTGCCGCCCAGCAGCACCTGCCGCATCTGGCGCAGACCCACGCCGAGGATGATCAGCAGGGTGAAGAGCACGAGCAGCGTGCCCAAGGCGTTGATCTCGGGCGTCAGACCGCCCTTGAGCATGGAGTACACCCGCAGCGGCAGCGTGGTGGAGCCGATGCCGTTGGTGAACGTCGACATCACGATGTTGCCGAAGGAGATGGTGAAGCAGAGCAGCCAGGCCGCGAGCAGCGGCTGGCGCAGCAACGGCAGGGTGACCCGCCGGAACGCCTGCCAGGGGTTGCAGCCGAGATCGGTCGCGGCCTCCCCGAGCGAGTCGTCCAGCGCGTTGTACGCGCCGAGGACGATGAGCGCCGCGTACGGCAGGGTCACCACCAGATGGCCGAGGACGAGGGTCGTCATCCCCAGGTTCGCGCCCATCGCGCCGAACACGGAGAGCAGGGCGACGCCGAGCACGATCTCCGGGATGATCAGCGGCAGGAACAGCCCGCCGGAGAACACGACCTTCCAGCGGTTCGCCAGGCGGGCCATGCCCATCGCGGAGAGCAGTCCGCACACGGTGGCGAGGGTCGCGGATATCAGGGCGACCTCGGCGCTGACCCGCAGCGCGGCCAGCAGCTCGGTGTTGTCGGCGAGCGTCCCGTACCAGCGGGTGGAGAACCCGGCCCACTTGTAGGTGACCTCGGAGTCGTTGAACGAGAGCACCACCACGACGATGATCGGGATGTAGAGGAAGGCGATGACGCCCCGGGCCAGCCAGGCCGTCATGGTGTCGAGTGCGTGCTTCATGCGGTCTTCCTCCTCAGCCGCCGGGCGGCCAGTCCGAAGGCCGCCGTCGAAGCCACCATCAGGACCAGGAGGACCACGGAAACCGCGGCGCCCATGGGCTGGTTACGGAACTCGGTGTACAGGGTCACGATCAGATTGCCGACCAGCTGGTCCCGTCCGCCGCCGAGCAGCACGGGGATGACGAAGACGCCGAGGGTCGGGATGAAGGTGAGCAGCGCCGCCGCGAGCATGCCCGGCCGGGCGATCGGCAGCAGCACCCGCGTGTGCACCCGCCACCAGCCGCAGCCCAGGTCGCGGGCGGCCTCGCCGAGCGAGCTGTCGACACCGCGCAGCGAGGCGTAGATCGGGAAGATCGCGGTCGGCAGGAACGCGTACACCAGACCGATGAACGACGCTCCCTGACTCGGTATCCACTGGGTGGGTCCGTCGGTGAAGCCGATGGCGTCGGTGAGGCTGTTGACCGGCCCGCCGGGGCTCAGCAGGTTGATCCACGCGAACGTCCGGACCAGGAAGTCCGTCCAGAAGGGCACGATGATCAGTAGCAGGAGCAGCATCTGGCGCTGCGGGGTCCGGCCGGCGAGGTAGTACGAGACGACGTAGCCGAGGAGGAGACAGACGAGGGTGTTCAGAGCCGCCATGCCCAGGCTGTAGCCGAACACCTTCAGGTAGATCGGGTCGAGCAGGTCCTGATAGTTGGCGAGGGTGTACCCGCCCTTGACACCGCCGTACGCGTCGGCGGAGGCGAAGCTGTTGCGCACCACGAGGAGCAGCGGCACGAGTACCAGGCCGAGTACCGTGATCCCGGCCGGCGCGAGCAGCGCCGTGGTCACCGCGGCCCGGCGCACGGAGCGTGGCGCGGTCGTCGTCAACGGGACATCCTGCGAGGGGGCCCGTCGGGCGGAACGGTCGTGTGCATACGCTGTTCTCCTTGGTCCGGTCTGGGGCCGCCGATGGAGAACAGCTTCGGTGATCGGCCAGTGGCCGAAAAGATGAAGAGGAAACGAATTCCGTGGGAAACGGTGCCTCATTCCACGGATTTCGCAGTCGGCGGTCGGGGCGAAGGCCGACTCTTGACGTGCGGGGGATGATGAAGGTGAGTATCGCCCACTGCCCGGAGGTGTCCCGTGATCGATGACCTGGATCGGCAGATCATCGACCAGCTGCGGGTGGACGGCCGCCGTTCCTTCGCCGAGATCGGACGTACCGTCGGCCTCTCCGAGGCGTCCGTACGAGCCCGCTACCAGCGGCTCCAGCGCAAGGGCGTGCTTCAGGTGGTCGGCATGACGGACGCGCTGCGGATGGGCGAGATGGAGGTCCACCTCGCGCTACGGGTCCACCACATCCCCGTCGCGCTGGTGGCCCGCGAGCTGTCCCGGATGCCGGAGATCCGGTACGTGGCGTCCTGCGTGGGGCCCTACGACCTGATCGCGGATGTTCGCTGCCGCGACCTCGAACACCTCGCGGAGCTTCTCACCGAACGGGTGCGCCGGGTCAACGGCGTGGCCCACGCGGAGGCCCTCACAGTGCTGGAGGTCATCAAGGACACCTATCTGTGGGCCGGCTTCCGGGAGGTCCCGGTGCGCCCGGGGGACCGGATCATCCCCGGCTGACATGCCCGCGGGGGAGCGGCCGGTGTCGCGTGGTGCCGGGGCGCACGAGCCCCGCCAAGGTCCGAACGACGGGATCTAATCCTCGGTGATGCCCTGGCCCACGGCGCTGGACAGCCCGCTCCACGAGTAGTCCTTGAACAGTTCGAGCAGCAACAGCACCTGTACGCGGGACACCCCCGGCAGCATGCGGATGTCGTCCATCAACTGCACCAGCTGCGCCTGGTCCCGGCAGGTGCCTTCGAGGAAGATGTCCTGGCTGCCCGCACAGAGCGCGACGTGGTTGATCATCGGCATCCCGGACAGCGATTTCGCCACCGCGCGCGGGGTCAGATCCCGTACGCGGATCATCAGCCGTACGGACTGATGGCCCAGGGCCAGCGGGTCGCACAGTGCCACGATCCGCAGCACATCCCCCTCCTGGAGCCGGGCCACACGCTGCCGCACGGTCGCCTCGGAGACGCCGAGTCCCCGGGCCAGTCCCGTGTAGGAACTCCTGCCGTCCCGGGTCAGCGCCTGCACGATCCTGCGGTCTATGTCATCGAGCACGTCTTCAACCATGACATACCCGTCACATGAGGCGGCGGGACGGGGTGGTCGGGTGCCCGGCCGACGCCGGAGTGGCGCCCCACGCAGCCGTGGTCGAGGAGCCGACCGGCCGACGCAAGAGGCCACCCACCCCTCGGCACGTCTCTCGTGACCTGCTGTGGGTGCCGTACCACCGGCGGATCGCGGCGCGAGGGCAGGTCGGCGAACCGGCCTGGTTTCGTCCGGGGATGCGGGGTACTCGGCACCCGTAAGAGTGCAGCGGTGAGCCGTCAGCCCAGCTGTTGGAGGCCGCTGCACTTCGAAGACCTGGAGATTGGGAACACCATGATTCTTCTTGGCGTCATTCTGCTCATCATCGGCCTGGCGGTCGGTGTGTCCCTCCTTACGACCATCGGTGGCGTACTCGTTCTGATCGGTGCGGTCCTGTGGCTTCTCGGCGCCACCGGTCGCGCCGTTGGCGGCCGTAAGCACTACTTCTAGGAAGCCGTCGACCAGATGATCGCGCTGATCGCCCGCCGGCTCGCCGGCGTCGTCGACCGCCACCGGATCCACGTCGTCGAAACAGCCGCGTCACCGAGGCCGGCTCCCCTGACGAGCTGATGGGCGGCGGCGGTGTCCACACCGCGATGTTCGCCCTGCGAGCCGGCGGCCACCGACGCCGCACCGCCCGGCCGGCACCGGCGACTGCCGGCCGCGGCCGGCAGTGGTCGCGGGATCCCGGTCCCCGGTGTGGGGGTGGCATGGGAGGGCACCCGTGAGATGCCCACGAGCCCGCGGGCGGGGTCGGCACCAGAGAGGGAGACACCGGTGAAGAAGAAGCAGAAGCTGCCACTCGCCTACAAGCCCGTCGGATTCGCCCTCGGATGGGTGGGCGGCACGCTGGCCGGGCTCGCCTTCCAGAAGGCGTGGAAGGTGATCCGGCACGAGGACGACGCACCCGACGCTTTGGACCGCGACCGGGGGTGGGGCGAGGTGCTGTTCGCCGCGGCCGTGCAGGGCGCCATCTTCGACGTGGTACGCAGCGCCGTGGACCGGTCCGGCGCCACGGTGATCGAACGGGCCACCGGCACCTGGCCGACCACGGACAAGGGCGGCCGCGACTGACGGCGTCCGCCGTCGCGACCGGCCGGCACCGGCGCCTCCGGCGGTGGCGGCAGCCGCTTCCGCCCGCAGTCGTCGTGCCGGTGCGCAGCTGGGTGTCCGACGTCGCCCACGGCTGGCACCCCGACTACCGGTGGCACGAAGCCGCCACCGTGTGGCAGGGGAGCCCGGAGGGTGAGGAGTTCGCTCGCCGGGCTGCGCACGTCGCCCACCGGCAGGGCCACACCTTCGGCGACTTCCTCCAGCCCCGGGGCATGAGCCCCGAACTCGCGAAGGAGGTCGACGGCATCCACGACGAGGAGATGAGCGCGGCCGTCCTGGCGCTCTACCGCTCGGCCTGGCCCAACTTCCACGCCGACTGGGGCAAAGTCCGGCCGTGGACCATTCACAACTCCAGTGCCACCGCGGCGCGGTGGCCGGCGGGGACGGTGATGTCGGCCGTCAGCCAGCCGGCGGGTGCGGATGGGACCGGGCCGGATCCGACGTACTCGGCCGACGGATCGGCGCCCAGGCCGACGCCGATGCCCTTCAGGTAGGCCTCCTTTCTGGTCCATACACGGGCGAACGCGGCGGGGCGCAGTTCGGGGGCGAGAGCGGCCAGTTCCGCCGCCTCGGCCGGGTGGAGGACTTCCGCGGCCTCCCTGACGGTGTGCGGCGCCGGCACCGGCTCGACGTCCACGCCCACCGGGGTGGCGGCGACGGCGATCAGGCTCAGTCCATCGCAGTGGGAAAGGGAGAAGTGGAGCCGCCCGTCGGGCAGTACGGGGCGACCGTGCGGCTCCCCGCAGCAGGGGCACGGGGCACGGGCCACCGACACGGTGCGTGGCGCGACCCCGAGGTGCGCGCCGAGCAGACGGCGCAGTCCGACGTGCGCGCACATGTAGGTGTCGCGGTCGCCGGGCCGCCGGAACTCCTGGGCGCGGGCCAGTTCGGCCGGGTCGAGGACGAGAGAGGCGTATCGGGCCACTGTGTGCTGGTGCGCGGCGGTGGCTACGAGCCACAGTCCCGGGCGGGCC
>NZ_JARJHW010000249.1:0-8849 GCF_040560175.1 Streptomyces panacea | reverse complement strand
GGAGGTGGAACAAGTAAGAGAGTGTTCTGTTCCGGCAGGGGCGTCCGGTAAGTCGCCGGAGGGTTCGATGTCGCGCACATAGGCGTGAGGATCCCGATCGGGAGTGCGCGGGGCCACGGACGGGGCACATGGGGCGATGGCCGGTACCGGGATGGTGGTGCGGACCTCCTTGCGCAGGTGGACGCCCTGGATGCCGAAGCGGCGCATCACCCACTCGACGCGCCTGTGGTTGCCGTCGATCCCGGCGGCCTTCAGCTCGGCCGTGACCCGCAGGATTCCGTAGGGGAGGGCGATAAGGCGCCTTCATGTGCGGCTTCCCCAGCCGGTGGCAGCTGACGGCGCCCCAGCCACGCCTCAGCCGACCAGCCACTCCACAAGATCAACCCGACCTGCGCAGGGGCCCTCGGTGAACCCGAGAGATGTCCCCGCCACCGCCGGTAGCCGAGGCCTCGCACCCGCCAGTCGTAGCCCCCGGTCGTGGGGTCCGCCTCGGTCCGGCGCTGAGCGTGCCACCAGCCGAACACCTCGCGTGCGGTGGGCGGATTCGCGGATGACGTGTCGGCGGCCGTCTCGTTTCGGTATCCCGCTGTCCGCTGAACCAGTCACCCCTTGTCCGCGTTGTGACCCCTATGCCGACGATCACTGTTCTGACACCCGTGCACGAGGGCGGGTACGTCTATATACGCGAACTGCACGAGTGCCTGCGTGGGCAGAAGCTGCCCGCCGGCTGGCGGCTTGAGTGGGTGGTGCAAGAGGACGGGCGGACGGGCAGGCCGCTGGAAGCCGTTCCGGACGCACCGTGGATCACCAAGGGTGCCGGCCGCTGGGGTGGCGCCGCCCAGGCCCGCACGCTGGGGCTGGCGCGTGCTACCGGAACGTTGCTGCGCTGCGTCGATGGTGACGATCTGCTGCCCGATCAGATGTCCCTCGCCCGCGACATCGAGGTGCTGGAGGCCAATCCGGCTTACGGCTGGACGGTTGCCCCGTGCCTGGATCTCCACCCTGACGGCCGTCTGGAGCAGGGGCCGTACGACCCGGGCTCGGGACCACTGCCGGAGCGGGCGCTCCTGGACGGTGCCAGGTGCGGTGAACTGCCGGTGATGGGGACCACGCTGACCGCCCGTACCGACCTTGTACGTCTCGTGGGCGGCTGGCCCGCGATCCCGGCCTTCGAGGATGCCGCCCTCCTCCTGTTCTGCGAGGCGGTCAGCCGCGGGTGGATGCAACCCGAGCCGGGCGAGCTCTACCGCAAGCACCCCGGGCAGCACACCGCCACCGCGGCCTACCACGACGAGGAGGAGGCGAGACTGCGCCAGGAGGTCGTCATCGATCGTGCGGAGACGCTGCACGCTTCCGGCTGGCGCTGGCAGCCGACGGCCTCGCCCGGCACTTCCAGGAGCGGCAGGTGACGAACAGCCCCGATTCCGTGCTGTGGCTGGGCGGCCCGCCGGGCGTGGGCAAGACCACGATCGCCCGGTTGATCGCCCGGCGACACGGACTGCGCTGGTACAACGCCGACGCTCACACCTGGGAGCACCGCGACCGGGCGATTGCCATGGGTCATCCAGCCGCGATCCGGTACGAGGAGATGTCGGGCCCGGACCGCTGGTCGGCGCCCATGGAGGACCGGCTCGCGATGTCCTTGCACCACGTGCGCGGCCCCATGGTCCGGGACAACCTGTGGGCATTGCCGGCCGCACCGTTGACGATCGCCGAGGGCACACCGATCACGCCGGAGGTGGTCGGCAGCGGACCGGCTCTGTGGCTCTTGCCGACCCCGGAGTTGCAGCGTGACCGGCTCGACGAGCGTGACCTGCACCCCGGCGTACGAGGGCTCTACCAGCACCTGGGCGAGGTGATCGCGGCAGAGGTAAGGCAAGGCGGCGGGAGGGTCGTGGTGGTCGACGGTTCGCGCGGTCTGGAGCACGTCGTCAGGGAGGTCGAAGGACACTTCGCCGACGTGCTCGCCCATGGGCCGGTCGCGACGGGCCAGTCGGAACGGCGGCAGCTTCTCCGCTACGCCAACCGTGCCAGCGTTGTTCAGTACCAGACCTTTTTCACCCGGTCGTGGGCGCGGGCGCTCGGGGACGCGTCGGATGTCGTGCTGCCCTTCTCCTGCGAGTGCGCGCGGGAAGGCTGCGAAGAGCAGGTCGACCTTGCCGTCGCCGATTTCCCCGCACCCCCTGACGACACCTCGCCTCCGCTTCTGACCGCGGGCCACGACACCCACAAGAGGCAGACGCCTTGACCGGGGGTCCTGGCTGCCCGCCCCGCTGGTGGCAGATCCGTCACCGAGACCGTCGGTCGGGCGGGAACGGCAGGAGAGACCTCACCGATGCACAGGCGGGCCGTCACTCCTCGCCGTATGTCCGAAGGATTGAACCGGCGAGGGCCGGGGGCCGTTGAGCCTCTGACAAGGAGTAAGGAGCACAACCTCATGGCATCAGTCCCGAACCACAGTGAGCCGGTGGACCGCCTGTCCACCGGAACGACGCAGCTCGTAGAGGTTCACTTCGAGGATCTCGACCCCACCGGAATGCTGCACAACTCGCGCTATCTGCTGATGCTGGAGCGTGCCGTCACCGCCTTCTGGCTGAGTCAGGGCTGGCACTACGATCCCGCACGCTCCGCGTTCGCCGACTCCGTACAGGTCGTGCGCTCACAGACCATCACCTATCACCAGCCCATCGTCGAGCCGGGCCGGTACGCGGTGCGGTTCTGGGTCGACCGCGTCGGCAACTCCAGCTATACGTACGGGTATCGGATCCTGTCCCCTGAGCACTCCTCCCTGCATGCCGAAGGCAGCCGTGTCCAGGTCAACCTCGACTCCGCAACACTGACACCGAAACCGCTCAGTGAAGCGCTGAGGAAGATCGCCACGCAGCTCACCGACGACGGAGCGGACCAGTCGGCGGCCGCGTCCTGACTGGCGAGGCCGCGGAGCGAGCGCACCTTGCCCGACGGCCTGCGTGAACTGCTGCGCGGCGGCCCCTGTCCGGAACTCGTCTGCGCGAGCGAACAGTTCGGGCAGGAACGAACACAGTCTCACCCCAACCCGCACCGCGGTCCCGGTCAGTTCGAAGTCCGTGGCGATCTGACCGAACCGAGGTCACCCCGCCGGCGCAGCCACAGGACCTCAGCATTGAATCCGGCGCGAACGAACGGTGAGGGCGGCGAGGCTTCTTGATCCCCTGCTTGCCATGATGGACATTCCGGCAACACACCAAGTCGGCCAGCAACCGAGGACGGCGAAAGAGTCCGCCGGCCTCATGTGACCACCGAGCGGGACTCGTGACCGTCGTGCCCGTTCCGACGCATGGGGGAGGTGAGGGGTGTCGTTCTGGCCACAACCAGAGAAGGTGGCCACCGCCAACTGCGACGTAGGCGCCCGCCGAAGCGGACGCCTACTTGTGCCGACTGACTCAACCCGGCGGACTCACACAGTCGGCCCTGACTGTCAGTGCCCGGGACCCTTCTTCTTCTGCGTGTTGCCGGTGCGGACTGACAGCTCCATATAGCCGCGTAGCGTCGCCGCGCGGCTCGGAGTTTCTCTGTTATGCACGATCTGCTCGCTCGTACGCAGGTACTGGGCGGTACCTGTCGGCTCCGTGCCAGGAGCCGGAGTTGGTCCCTGGGGTCGGGCCGGTTGGGGCGGGCCGAAAGGCGTCGAGACATCCATGGGCACTGCGCTATACGGCTCGGCTGCTACGCGCGACTGCTGCGGCGCCGTACCAGGCTGGCCGTACGACGAGGGCTGACCGTATGCCGCGGGCTGGCCGTACGACGAGGGCTGGCCGTATGCCGCGGGCTGGCCGTACGACGAGGGCTGGCCGTATGCCGCGGGCTGGCCGTACGACGAGGGCTGGCGAGCGTAATCCGGCGTTGGCGGCAGCTGACCGCCACCGTACACATTTTGCTGCAAATCCGGCTGTACGCTGCGAGCCCAGGCGGCCCGCTGCTCCTCTGCCGTCATCTTGTTGCCGCCCGTACCGTAAGGTTTCGTTGCTCTACTGTTGTCCATATCCCCACAACGAGACAACCCCGCCAACGGTTCATTGAGCCTTTTCCAAGCCAGCGACGCTGACCGGGAGTTGGTCAGTCCTGCGCAACGGCAAAGCTCCTGGTAGATGGGGCTCTCGACCAAGATCGCTCCGCCTGCCAGGAGCTTCGCGTTCTTGTCGACGCCGAGCCGAGGAAGGGCCCACCGCGCGAGATCCTGCGTCACGGTTGTGATTGCTCGATTCCGAGAATCTGGGTGCTCTGTGCGAGAAGCCATTCCTCGGCGCGGCCGTAGTCCCAGCCGTTGTCGTCGACCAGGGTGAAGTACCCGCTGTAACCGAAGAAGAACCACAGCACGTCGCTGATGAGCCGACTACCGCCACGGACGCCGAGGCCATCGAGATGCGCGGCGACCTTGTTCAGGGTGCCGCGGTAGCGCTCGGTGGACTCCTGTAGTTCGTGCGCGATCTGCTTGTTGCTCGGGGCCGTCGCCAGGAGGGTGCGCATGGTGTCGCCGTGCAGCTCGCGCACCTCGCGGCTGGCCTTCGCGAGGTAGCTCACCACCTCGAAAGGGTTCGTGAACGTCGGCAGTCGGTCCAGGCTGTCCTTCAGGACGGAACACTCGGCCCATCTTCTGGCGAGTGATGTGATCATTCCCTGCTTGCCGCCGGCGACCGCGTAGACCGTCGCCGGGGACACGTCCGCCAGCTCGGCGATGTCCTGAACAGTCGTCGCGAAGTAGCCCCGCTCGGCGAACAGGCGCCCTGCCGCGTCCGCGATCGCTTCGTGGGTGTTCGCCGCGAGCCTTGCTCGTCGCTGCTGTGAGGGCCGTCCGATGTGAACAACGTTACCGCTCGTGAGCCAGGCGACGGAGGGCCGCAACCCCGGTTGGAGTCAAACTCCAATTGGCTGGAGTGTGACTCCAGATGGGGGCAGCCGGGGGGTGGCCGACGTTTCAGTGGCTCTGCGGCGAGAGGGTGGGGGCACTGGGCGGACCGCCTTGACTGCTTGACGACAGAGGGCCGAGGACCGGTCGGGCACCGCCGCACCGCGAACCGACCGCACTCACCCCACGCCAGAGAGACTCCCCCGTGAAGAAACCCGTGATGCCAGCGCTTCTCGCTCCCCCTCAGCCCGCCGGTAACCGGCGTTCGTGATCCGTAAGAACCAAGGTGGGCACGGTTGGAGTGAACCATCACCCCTTTTGTTTCGTTGGAGGTACTACGGACGCGCGGAGACAGGCGGGTGGAGGCGTTGTCAGCTTCGTTCCCTCGCATTCGGGCGTGTCCGGCCGTTGGTCCCTCCTCTGGGAAGAGCAGGGGTATAGCAGATAAAGGCTCTCTGGGCGGTTGGAGTTTCACACGATGACACTAGAAGAGGAAGAGCGGCTCAACGCCCAAATAGAGGCCAGTCGAAGGGCGTTGACCCAAACACACGCGGACATGGACCGGGGTAATATTCAGCGGCGTGCCAGCAACAACCTGCCAGCCTATCCGACTCCGTTTCCCCGCCCTGAGGCGATGGCGCGGGGTGCCGCTGCTCCCTTCAACTGCACCCGGACCTCAGGGCCCCCGGTAACGCTGCCAGGCACGTTGACGGTCGGCCAGGCGGCCGCTCACCAGCAGCCCGTTCCGGGCTATCAGGCTGCAGATCCCAGGCGCCAAGTCCCGCCATGGCCGCAAACAGCGGTCTCCTCAGCCAGATGGCGCAAAACGTGCTGCGGGAAATGGGCCCACCTCCGGCAGCAGGAAATGGAAATGGCCAAGGATTGGGAAATTCGCCGCGGCCGAATGGTGGCAACAACGGCTTTAGCAGCAGCAGCAACGGGGCTTCACACAACGGATCGGGCAGACGCCCTTCTGGCCGCAGGTAAGAATATGATGACAAATTGACGCGGTGAGTCATTTCGACTCAACGCGTCGGACGCCCAAAGTGGTTGGCCGAGCAGCCTGCGAAACGGCGGCTCGGCCACGCCCCCGAGTACCGGGCCGACCAGCCTAAGGGCTGTCCCGTAATCCCTGGCGGGCGCACGACGGCAGCTACGGCACCTTGCCGCGTTGCCGGAATGCCCGAATGCCCGAATGCCCGAATGCGCCCAGTATGAGGACGCCCCTCCGTCTTGCGATGCACCGCATCTGACGCCCCGCGCTGATGTACCAGGGATTACGGGACAGCCCTTAGGACGCGGGCCCGGTACTTTCCGGAAAAGCAGCCGTCCGTCCCAGTGGCGGGTGGTGCCGCTGGGAATCCAGAACATGTCCTTCGGGACGCCCGCGGGAAGGGCGTCGAAGACGGACCGAGCGACGAACGGGCCGGTCATGAGGTCGTCGTCGCGGACCTGGTAGACGACCGAGGACCGAGGACCGGTCCGAGCACCGCCGCACCACGAACTGACTCGCACTCACCCCACACCAGAGAGATCTCCCCCCATGAAGAAACCTGTCATAACAGCACTCGCTGTCGCTCTGCTGGCGCCCCTGTCATCGGGGTGCTCACCGGACGACGCGGACGCAGAACCGCTCAGCTGGAAGAAGTGCCCCAAAGGCGTCGCCGCGGCCGGAGTCGAGTGCACCACACTCGATGTTCCCCTCGACTACGAGGACCCGGAAGGCAAGATGATAGAGATCGCCGTCTCCCGTCTGGCGAGCAAGGAACCCGACAAGCGCCGCGGCGTGCTGGTGACCAACAGCGGTGGTCCTGGCGGGGAAACACTCACGATGCCCGCCACCCTGCGCAAAATGGGCCTTCCCGAAAGCGTCCTCGACAGCTACGACATCATCGGGATCGACCCACGCGGTGTGGGGCACAGCACTCCGGTGACCTGTGGTCTCAAGGCGACGGACCATGCGAGCAACATCCCCACCTACGCACGCAACGAGGCGGATGTCGCTGCCGAGGCCAAGCGCGTCGAAGCTGTCGCGAAGAAGTGCGCGAACTCCAAGACCGCCGACATCTTGCCGCACATCACCACGGCGAACACGGCGCGCGATATGGACCGCGTTCGCGAAGCCATCGGCGAGTCAAAGATCTCCTACTTCGGAATCTCATACGGCACTTATCTCGGCTCCGTCTACACCACGATGTTCCCCAAGCGCAGTGACCGCGTCTTCATCGACAGCGTGACCGGTCCCGGCGGCTGGGACGCCTCGTTCGTACGGAACTTCGGACAGGGCGTCCAGGACCGATTCCCCGACTTCGCACAGTTCGCCGCCGCGCAGGACAAGAAGTACGGCCTGGGGAAAACACCGGAAGAGGTGGAGGCGAAGTACTTTGACATCGCCAAGAGGCTGGACGCGAAGCCGAGCCCGGAGGGTTACAACGGCCAGGTCTTCCGCCAGTTGACGTTCGACCGCTTCTATTACGACCGCAAGCTGCCGGAACTCGCCGAGATCTGGAAGGCACTCGATACCGGAAAGCCGGTGCCCAAGCCGGAAGCCGGCGCGGAAGGCGCACCGGCGGCTGTGTCCCCCAAGGCCCCGGTGGACAACTACCTGGCCAGTCAGATGCACGTGATCTGCAATGACTCCAACTGGCCCGAGGATGTCACCCAGTACGCGCGGAACGTCGAAGAGGACGGGAAGCGCTTTCCCATGTTCGGCGCGGCCGGGGCGAACATCACGCCGTGCGCGTTCTGGCCGTCCGAGCCGTCCGAGCCGCCGGTGGAGATCACCGACCAAGGCCCCTCGAACATCCTCATGCTCCAGAACCTCCGCGACAACGCGACCCCGCTCAACAGCGCCCGCGAGATGCGCGCGGCCCTGGGCGACCGGGCCCGGATGGTGACAGCCGAGCAGGGCGGACATCTGGCGTACATGTTCCTCGACAACACGTGCGCCAACGACATCGTCACCAACTTCCTCGTCACGGGCAACCGCCCAGCCAAGGACACCACCTGCAAGGCGAACTGACAGGGGACGCGGGCGTTCTCCGTAGTCCGATGTGAATCGCTTTCAACCCCGGAGAGCGGGGACGGGTATTCCGAACGGCCGGCGGAGACGGTCGGCACTAATTCAGGGGGCCGAAATCACTTTCAGGTGTCGGCCCCCAGAATGGGCAAGTCAGTCGCAAGCGAAACAAAGCCGAACTCAGCCTGGCTCAACCGAACAACTCATTACCTGTTTTACCGCAACGCGCGGCACCGATACGAGGAGGTGCAGAACCATGAACAACAACCCGCAGCGATTCGCTGGCGGCCCTGTTCCGAAGAACCGCATCCGTGCTTGGGTGATGCTCACCATTTCTCTTCTCATAGTGGCTTTCCTGATCTGGGCAATCGCCACGGGCGGCGCCGACGGCGGGGCGGCCGGTATCGCTCAGTTTGCCGCGGCCTTCGCCATGGCCGCTCTCCTGGGATGGCGAGCCCTGATTGGCCTGCGGCACACTCGCTGACGATCTCCGGGCGCCGCATATGGTTCAATTCCATGAAAATTCTCGCAGTTAACTTAAGGGGCCCGTGCGGGGAAGTGCTGACACTCTCCTGACAAAACCCCTGTCATGCTTCCGAGCGTGCGAAACAACCGGGGCCATCCTGCCTCCGTTGCAGACCGACCGGGCAATATGGTCCGGTTCCTCTCCTGCGCTGTGCCGACGTCGACGCTGACCACCGGCTGCTCCGAGGGGATAGCGAGAGCCAGGGGGGCGGAGTTGTCTCCGTCCCCCGCCTCGGAGAGGGCGAATTCCGCCCAGGAATCCCCGACTGGATCAGAGGGAATGCATGCGAGAAGCGTTCATCGGTAAGTGAGCGTGATGCCGTGGACACCACATCTGGATCATCCAACGTCGTGAGTAAGTTTGACCTAGAGCTGTAGGGCATTCTTTGTCTAGTCAAGGTGTGGAAATGGCCCCCCAAG
>NZ_JARJHW010000248.1:0-8910 GCF_040560175.1 Streptomyces panacea | reverse complement strand
GAACGAGCCCCACCCCACCCTCCGGCGGTAGGCTGACGTGGCCCAATCCGCACCACCCCACACACCTCAGCTCGTTCGAAGGGACACCCACCACATGCCGCTCGAAGCCGGCCTCCTGGAGATCCTCGCCTGCCCGGCCTGTCACGCGCCGCTGGACGACCGCACCGAGGCCGACACCCCCGAACTGATCTGCACCGGTACGGACTGCGGCCTGGCCTACCCGGTCCGCGACGACATCCCCGTACTCCTCGTCGACGAGGCCCGCCGCCCCGCCTAGAGACATCCGGCTCCGCAGCCCCGCGCAACGATCGGAGACCCACCCCGCCATGCTCGACGAGTCCTTGCTCGACGCGCCGGACGCGCTGGCCCGCGCCGACCACCGTGGGCTTCTCTTCGGCGCCGCAGAGGCCGGGGCACGCGTACGTACCGCCGCCCGGCACGCCGCCGAGGCGGGCATAGAACAGCTCAACCCGGAGGGCCGCCCCCGCGCCGTCCTGTTCGCGGGCTCCGGCACCGCCGCCCTCGGCGTCGCCGACCTGCTCGGCGCGCTCGCCGGTGCCTCCGCGCCCGTCACCCTGCTGCGCCCCACCGGCGTGGCGCCCGCCGCAGGCGCCCTGCGCTGGGCGCTCCCCGGCTGGGCCGGCTCCGTCGACCTGCTCCTGATCGCGACCACCGACGGCGGCGAACCCGGCCTCGCCCTCCTCGCCGAGCAGGCGTACCGCCGCGGCTGCACCGTCGTCGCCGTCGCCCCACGTCAGTCCCCGCTCAGCGAGGCCGTCGACGGCACACACGGCCTCGCCGTGCCCATGGCGCCCACACCGCAGGAGCAGTACGAGGAGATCCAGGCCGCGAGCCCGGGTGCGCTCTGGGCACTGTTCACCCCCCTCCTCTCGCTTCTCGACCGCGTCGGACTGCTCACCGCCTCGGCCGCGACGCTTCAACTCGTCGCCGACCGGCTCGACAGCACGGCGGAACGCTGCGGCCCGGCCATCGCGACATACAGCAACCCGGCCAAGACCCTCGCCGCCGAACTCGCCGACAACCTCCCGCTGATCTGGACGGAAGGCCCGGCCGCCGCCCCCGCCGGGCGCCGCTTCGCCGCCGTACTGGCCGAGTTGGCAGGCCGCCCCGCGCTCGCCGCCGAGCTGCCCGGTGCCCTGCCCGCGCACGGCCTCCTCCTGGGCGGCGACTTCGCCGGCGGCGCTGCCGACCCCGACGACTTCTTCCGCGACCGCGTCGAGGAGCCCCAGGCGCTGCGCGCCCGTGTTGTGCTGCTCCGCGACCGACCCATCGGGGGACTGACCGCGGCCCCGGCCGCCCGCGAACTCGCCATCAGCCACGAGACGGCCATCAGCGAACTGGAGCCGCAGGAGGGCAGCGAACTCGAAGCCCTCGCGGAACTCGTCGCCATCACCGACTTCACGGCCGTCTACCTGGCCCTGGCCTCGGGCAACCGCGAATGACCCCGTCCGGCTCCGGCCTCCCCGACCGACCCCCGCACTGAACACGCCTCACCCTCGCCGGACTTCACCCTCCCCATCGCTCTGCCCCGTTGCTCACGCCCTTGCTCAGGTTCGTTCCTCACCCCTCTTCCTCACCCCCGTTCCTTCATGTACCTCCGCACGTCGCCCGTACGTCCCGCAACAAGGAAGCACCCATGGACCGCCTCTCCAACACCGTGCGCCCCTACGCCTGGGGCTCCACGACCGCCATCCCGGAGCTGCTCGGCACCGCCCCCACCGGCGAGCCCCAGGCCGAGATGTGGATGGGTGCCCACCCGGGGGCCCCGTCCCGTATCAACCGCACCACCACCCCCCTCGAACACCCGCTCTCCGACCTCATCGCAGCAGCCCCCGAGGCGGAACTGGGCGCCCCCACCGTCAAGAAATTCGGTCCACGCCTCCCCTTCCTCCTCAAACTCCTCGCCGCAGGCGCACCTCTCTCCCTCCAGGTCCACCCCAACCTCGCCCAGGCGAAGGAGGGTTACGAAGCGGAGCAGCACCAGGGCGTCCCCATCGACGCGCCGCACCGCAACTACAAGGACGCCAACCACAAGCCCGAACTGATCTGCGCCCTCACCCCCTTCGACGGCCTCTGCGGCTTCCGTGCCCCCGCCGAGACCGCGGAACTCCTCGCCCGGCTGGACGTCGACTCGCTCAAGCCGTACGTGGACCTCCTGCACGCGCACCCCGAGGAAGCCGCGCTGCGCGAGGTCCTCACCGCCGTGCTCACCGCAGACCCCGACGAGATGTCCCACACCGTTCATTCCTCCGCCGAAGCCGCCGCACGCCTCGGCGGCGAGTACTCGCCATACGTGTCGATCGCGCACCACTACCCCGGCGACCCGGGCGTCATCGCGGCGATGCTGCTCAACCACGTACAACTCCAGCCCGGCGAAGCTCTCTTCCTCGGCGCCGGCGTCCCGCACGCGTATCTGAACGGCCTGGGCGTCGAGATCATGGCCAACTCGGACAACGTCCTGCGCTGCGGCCTCACGCCCAAACACGTCGACGTGCCGGAACTGCTCCGCGTCGTGCGCTTCGAGGCGACCGAACCCGCCGTACTCCGCCCCGAGGCGTCACCGTCCGGCGAGGAGCTGTACGACACCCCGATCGACGAGTTCCGGCTCTCCCGCTACACCCTGGCGCCCGGTGCGGCGCCCCGCCAACTCACCGCAGGCACCCCCCAGATCCTCCTCTGCACGGAGGGCACACCGCGCGCCAACGACATCGACCTGACTCCCGGCGGTTCGGTCTTCGTCCCGGCGGGCGAAAAGACCGAACTGACCGGTACCGGCACGGTCTTCCGGGCCACCGTCATCGCCTGAACCACCGCTTCGCGTACGGTCCGCTTCGGCGGCTGCAACAATGTCCCGCCGTACCGCGGCGCCAGGGCCGCAGACCGAAGAAGGGATCCACCGCACCCATGAGCGCGTCAGGCGGAACCAAGGCGATCGTGGCGGCGCTCGCCGCCAACCTCGCGATCGCAGTAGCCAAGTTCGTGGCATTCCTCTTCAGCGGTTCGTCGTCGATGCTCGCCGAGAGCGTGCACTCGCTCGCCGACTCCGGCAACCAGGGGCTGCTGCTCCTCGGTGGCAAGAAGGCGAAGCGAGAGGCGACCCCGGAGCACCCCTTCGGCTACGGCCGTGAGCGTTACATCTACGCGTTCCTCGTCTCCATCGTGCTCTTCTCCGTCGGTGGCATGTTCGCCATCTACGAGGGCTACGAGAAGATCAAGCACCCGCACGAGATCGAGGCCTGGTACTGGCCGGTCGGTGTCCTCGTGTTCGCGATCATCGTCGAGTCGATCTCGTTCCGTACGGCCATCGTCGAGTCCAACGCCACGCGCGGCAAGCGTTCGTGGAAGGAGTTCATCCGGCACTCCAAGGCCCCTGAGCTGCCGGTCGTCCTCCTTGAGGACCTGGGTGCGCTGGTCGGTCTGGTCCTCGCGCTCGTAGGCGTGAGCCTGGCGCTCGCCACGGGCGACGGCGTGTGGGACGGCATCGGCACACTCTGCATCGGCGTCCTGCTGATCGTGATCGCGATGGTCCTGGCGGCCGAGACGAAGTCCCTGCTGCTCGGCGAGTCCGCCGGTCTGGAGGACGTGGAGAAGATCAAGGCCGCGATGGTCGACGGCGACGTCGTCACGGGCATCATCCACATGCGCACCCTCCACCTCGGCCCCGAGGAACTGCTGGTGGCGGCCAAGATCGCGGTCGAGCACGACGACACGGCGGCCGAGCTCGCGCACGCGATCAACGCGGCCGAGACGCGGATCCGCGAGGCGGTCCCGATCGCCCGTGTGATCTACCTGGAGCCCGACATCTACAGCGCGGCGGCAGCGGCGACGGGCACCAACCCCGCCAAGTCGCCCGGCGTCACCGAGGACGAGCCGGCTCCTGGGGCGACTTCCGGGACGGCACCCGAGCCGACCCCCGAGCCGACCCCTGAGGCGGACAAGGACCACTGACCAGCTGCTCGCATCCGTAAGGAGGCCCCGGCGCATCTCGCGCCGGGGCCTCCTTGCCCACCGGAGACGGGTTCCGGACCCCGGTGGACTGTGGGGCGCTGGGCCGATCGGTGTAGATTCGTCAGCAGAGCCAGACGTCGCTGCTGATGGCGGTCGGGCGGTCTGCGGCGCGGACCGGCCGAGGGAGAGAGGGCCTCCGACGGACTGCGTTGCGTACGTCCGGGCATTCGTATGCCCGCCCGCCGCAGAGTCAGCCGTACCCACCCTCGACCCCTTCACGAGGAGCAGCTCGCTATGACCACTGTCGCCAACCGACAGGACTTCAAGGTCGCCGATCTCTCGCTTGCCGAGTTCGGCCGCAAGGAGATCACCCTCGCCGAGCACGAGATGCCCGGCCTGATGTCGATCCGCAGGGAGTACGCCGAGGCGCAGCCCCTCGCCGGCTCGCGCATCACCGGCTCCCTGCACATGACCGTGCAGACCGCCGTTCTCATCGAGACGCTGGTCGCGCTCGGCGCCGACGTCCGCTGGGCGTCCTGCAACATCTTCTCCACCCAGGACCACGCCGCCGCCGCGGTGGCCGTCGGCCCCAAGGGCACTCCGGACGACCCGCAGGGCATCCCGGTCTTCGCCTGGAAGGGTGAGACGCTCGAAGAGTACTGGTGGTGCACGGAGCAGGCCCTGACCTGGCCCAACGCCTCCACCGCCGGCCCGAACATGATCCTTGACGACGGTGGCGACGCCACCCTGCTCGTCCACAAGGGCGTCGAGTTCGAGAAGGCCGGCGCGGCCCCGGACCCGGCCACGGCGGACACCGAGGAGTACGGCTACATCCTCCGTCTCCTCAACCGCACCCTCACCGAGAACCCGCAGAAGTGGACCCTCCTGGCGTCCGAGATCCGCGGCGTCACCGAAGAGACCACGACCGGTGTCCACCGTCTCTACGAGATGCACCGCGAGGGCACCCTCCTCTTCCCCGCGATCAACGTGAACGACGCCGTCACCAAGTCGAAGTTCGACAACAAGTACGGCTGCCGCCACTCCCTGATCGACGGCATCAACCGCGCCACCGACGTGCTGATCGGCGGCAAGGTCGCCGTCGTCTTCGGTTACGGCGACGTGGGCAAGGGCTGCGCGGAATCCCTGCGCGGCCAGGGCGCCCGCGTGATCATCACCGAGATCGACCCGATCTGCGCGCTCCAGGCGGCGATGGACGGCTACCAGGTCGCCACGCTGGACGACGTCGTCGGCATCGCCGACATCTTCGTCACCACGACGGGCAACAAGGACATCATCATGGCCGCGGACATGGCCAAGATGAAGCACCAGGCGATCGTCGGGAACATCGGCCACTTCGACAACGAGATCGACATGGCCGGCCTCGCGAAGACCCCGGGCATCGTCAAGGACGAGGTCAAGCCGCAGGTCCACACCTGGACGTTCCCCGACGGCAAGACGCTGATCGTGCTGTCCGAGGGCCGTCTGCTGAACCTCGGCAACGCGACCGGTCACCCCTCCTTCGTGATGTCGAACTCGTTCGCGGACCAGACGCTGGCCCAGATCGAGCTCTTCACCAAGCCGGAGGAGTACCCGACCAACGTCTACGTGCTGCCCAAGCACCTCGACGAGAAGGTCGCGCGCCTCCACCTCGACGCGCTCGGCGTGCGGCTCACGACGCTCCGCCCCGAGCAGGCCGCGTACATCGGCGTGAAGGTCGAAGGCCCGTACAAGCCCGACCAGTACCGCTACTGACCCACAGCGACCCGCCGCTGACACCAGCGGTACGGGCAGGCCCCCACACCCCCGTGTTGGGGGCCTGCCCCGCTCTCCGACCCCTGGCACCGTCGGCTTCCGGTCCAGGTGGTCCGTGTGTACGCGGGCGGTACTCCGTGCGGTCTCACGGCACGCTCCCGAGGACACCGAAGGACTCCCGCACATGCCCCGTGGCCGCTACTCACTCCACGATCCGCACGACCACACCCCTCTGGGCGAAGAACACTTCCACTGCGCGCCGGGCCCCTCCGGCTGGCGCTACGTCTCCCAGATCACCGCACCCTCCGGCGACCACGCCGGCTCCGTCGACCTCACCCTCGACGAACTCGGCCGCCCCATCAGGCTCGAACTGCACGCCGCGAGCTGGCGGGTCCGCGCCGCCGCGCTCGAAGGCGTCACCTGGGTCCGCACCGACCCCACCGGCACCGAGGCCACCGAAGGCAATGTCCGCGCCCACGCCTTCACAGGCTCGTCCCCCGCGTTTCTCGTCGCGATCACCCGCCTTCTCCGTCTCACTCCCGCTTCCCCCGCCACCCGAGTCCGTCTGGTCGCCTTCACGGACCCGGTCCTCGCCCCCCGCACTCTCGACCAGTCCTGGGCGCTACTGAGAAGTGAAGCGCATGCCACTGACAATGGCCCCCTGACTGTGGACGAGTACCAGGTCAGCGCCCTGGACACCGGTGAACAGCACAGCGTCCACATCAGCGGCGACGTGGTCGTCGCGGCGCCGGGCATCGAGCTCGAAGACCTCGAAACCCCACCGTCGACCCTGCCCTGACACCGCCTAGGCGGGCGGCGCGAACTTGGAAGCCGGGGGAGCGGCCGTACCCGGCCCCGGAGTTGGCGGCCGCGCCACGTCCCGCGGCTCTCCCTCAGGCTGCGAGACCACAGGCCGACGCACCCGAGGGGGCCGCACCGTCGGCTCCTGGGCAGGGCCGGCAGCGGCAGCCGCCGAGCCGAACGCCCGCCGTGAGTCCCGCGCCTGACGTTCGTTCACCACAGCCGCCAGATACGCCGCCGGCGGTACGCCGTGCGGCAGCGGTACGCCCGTACGCGCCGCCAGATCGTCGGCCAGCCGCTGCGACATCGACCAGCCGACGCCGGCGTCGAGCTGCCCCATCCGAGTCAGGTACTGCCGTATGGCCAGCCACAGATCATCGGGCACCGAGGACAGATCCAGCTCGGAGAAGCGTCCGACGAGCCACGGCGGCGGAGGCGGTACGGCAGGGGCCCGGTCGGCCGGTACTCGCTCACGTACGACCAGCGTCCCCGCGAACAGGTCCCCCACCCGGCGCCCACGCGCCGACATGAGCGAGGCGATGGACGCGATGACGCCGAAGGACATCAGCAGTTCCACCACACCGATCGCCCCGCGCACCAGCGCGTGACGGAAACGAATGGGCCCGCCGTCGTCACGTACCACCCGCAGTCCGCAGGCCAGTTTCCCCAACGAGCGCCCATGGCTGAGGGTTTCCACCGCGATCGGCACGCCCACGGGTATCAGCAGGAAGCTCGCGACCGCCAGCGCCGCCACCGCGGCCGTGTCCAGCGAATCCGTCGCGATGGTCAGGACGATCGACACCACGATGTACGCGGCCCACACCACGACCAGATCGATGACGACGGCCAACGCCCGGCTCGGCAACTTCGCGGGCCGCAGCCCCAATACGACCGCGTCGCCCGTCACAAGCTCATCCACCGATGCCCACCCTTCGCCGACCTTCTCCGCCCCCGGACCGCTCAGTCTGCCAAGCTGGCCCGCAACGTGCCGCAGTAGTACGGACCGTACGCACCCAGTGCCTGGAGCAGCAGCCGACCATGGATCTCGACGTCTTCGTGACGGCCCACCGACCCGAGTGGGACCGCCTGGACTTTCTGCTGCGCCGTGGACGGCACCTCACCGGTGCCGAGGCGGACGAACTCGTAGCCCTCTACCAACGCACAGCCACCCATCTCTCCCTGATCCAGTCCAGCGCCCCGGACCCCATGCTCATCGCGCGTCTGACGCAGCTGGTCGCGCGAGCCCGCTCGGTCGTCACCGGTACCCGTCGCGCCGGCTGGCGCGACGCCGCCCGCTTCCTTACGGCCGGCTTCCCCGCCGCCATGTACCGCGCCCGCCACTGGTGGGTACCGACCGCGCTGCTCTCGGTGCTCGTCGCCGCGATCATCGGCTGGTGGATAGCCGCGCACCCCGAGGTCCAGTCGGCGATAGCGGCCCCCGAGGACCTCCGACAGATGACCCGCCCCGGTGGCGAGTACGAGACCTACTACTCAAGTCACCCGGCGGCGTCCTTCGCGGCCCAGGTATGGACGAACAACGCCCAAGCCGCCGCCATGTGCCTCGTGCTCGGCGCTTTCCTGTGCTTCCCGGTGATCTGGATCCTCTTCCTCAACATGCTCAACCTCGGCGTCGGCATCGGCCTGATGTCGTCCGCCGGCCGGCTGGACACGTTCCTCGGCCTGGTCCTGCCCCACGGCCTGCTCGAACTGACGGCTGTGTTCGTCGCCGCGGGTACGGGCCTCCGCCTCGGCTGGACCCTGATCGACCCCGGCCCGTACACCCGTCGCACCGCACTCGCCCAACAGGGCCGAGCCGCCGTGGGCATGGCCATCGGCCTGGCTCTCATCCTTTTCGTGTCGGGCCTGATCGAGGGCTTCGTGACCCCCTCCGGCCTGCCGACATGGGCACGCATAGCAATCGGGGTCTTCTCCGAACTGGCCTTCCTGGCCTACGTGTACGTGCTCGGCGGCCGAGCGGCCCGCGCGGGCGACACGGGCGACGTGGAGAGCGCCGACCAGAGTGCCCAACTGCCCACGGCAGCCTGATGTGCGTCGTGGGTCGCTGACCTGTTATTCTCCTCTCCGCTCCACAAAAACCCTGCCGACCGTTGACAGGGTCTGTGTGGAGAGGTAGATTTGAACGGTTGCCTCGAAGCTGGACACGATCGAGAGCTAACGTTAACGTCTACTCAGGCTCTGGGCGGGAATCGAATTTCCGCCGGGCTTTCCGATACATCATCCGGATCACAGCGGTCGATTTAGTTCGGCCCAGATGTTTCTGATAATGTCGGTCTCGCCGAAAGGGAAACGCGAAAGCGGATATCTGGAAGCGTTCCCGCTGACTGGGAATCAGGCGCCGAAAGGTTCTGATAGAGTCGGAAACGCAGG
>NZ_JARJHW010000247.1:0-8936 GCF_040560175.1 Streptomyces panacea | reverse complement strand
GCTTGCGGGGGCGGGGTCAGGCTCCGTAGCGGCGGTGTCGCGCCGCGTAGTCACGCAGCGCTCGCAGGAAGTCGACCTTGCGGAAAGCCGGCCAGAAGACTTCGCAGAAGTAGTACTCCGAATGGGCGCTCTGCCAGAGCATGAAGCCCGAGAGACGCGTCTCCCCGCTCGTCCTGATCACCAGGTCGGGGTCGGGCTGGCCGCGGGTGTAGAGATGCGAGGCGATCAGGTCCGTGTCCACTATCTCGGCGAGCTCCTCGAAAGAGGTGCCCTTGCTCGCGTGGTCCAGGAGCATGGAGCGGACGGCGTCGGCGATCTCCTGCCGGCCGCCGTAGCCGACGGCGACATTCACCAGTATCCCGGTGTTGCCGTCCGTGGCCTGCTCGGCCTCCTTCAGGACGGTCTGCGTACGGGAGGGGAGCAGGTCCATCGTGCCGACGTGATGGACGCGCCAGCGGCCGTCGGCCGCGAGATCGCGCACGGCGTTCTCGATGATGCCGAGGAGCGGGATCAGCTCGTCGTCGGCGCGCTCGAAGTTGTCCGTCGACAGCAGCCACAGGGTGACCACCTCGACGTCCGTCTCGTCGCACCAGCCGAGCAGCTCCTGGATCTTGCTGGCACCGGCCTTGTGGCCCTGTTCGGTGGTGCCGCCGGAGGCTTTGGCCCAGCGACGGTTCCCGTCGAGGACGACGCCGATGTGCTTGGGCAGCACCTGCGTGTGATCGAGGCGCCTCTCCACCCGGCGTGCGTAGAGCCCGTACACCAGGTCGCGCAAGTTCACTGAGTCCACCTCTCGATTTCTGATGGGGACCGCCCGCCGGGCGGACCGCGGGGCCGCCCGTCACCGCAGGGAGAGCCGTCCGCGAAAAAGGGGGACAGCCCCAGGCACCCGAAGCCGTCACATTACTGCGCGGGCGGCGCGACGGCCCAACCCGGTCTGTCACAAGTCCGTGATAGGGAAGGACTCGTGACTGAATCCCCCTTTTTCCTCGCAGCCGACGACCGGTACGACTCGATGGAGTACCGGCGCAGCGGACACAGCGGCCTGAAGCTGCCCGCTCTCTCCCTCGGCCTCTGGCACAACTTCGGTGACGACCGGACCCTCGACTCGCAGCACGCGATCCTGCGCCGCGCCTTCGACCTGGGTGTCACCCACTTCGACCTGGCGAACAACTACGGACCCCCGGCCGGATCGGCCGAGCTGAATTTCGGCAAGATCTTCGCGCGGGACTTCGCGGCCTACCGGGATGAATTGATCATTTCGACCAAGGCCGGATATCTGATGCATCCGGGCCCGTACGGGGAGTGGGGATCCCGTAAGTATCTGACGTCGTCTCTGGACGCCTCCCTGAAGCGGATGGGCCTCGACTACGTCGACATCTTCTACTCGCACCGCTTCGACCCGCACACGCCTCTTGAGGAGACGATGGGCGCCCTGGCGTCCGCGGTGCGGCAGGGCAAGGCGCTGTACGTGGGCGTGTCGTCGTACAACGCGGAGCAGACCGCCGAGGCGGCACGGCTGCTCAAGGAGATGGGCGTACCCGCTCTCATCCACCAGCCCTCCTACTCGATGATCAACCGCTGGATCGAGGACGACGGTCTGCTCGACACGCTGGAGTCGGCCGGCATGGGCTGCATCTCCTTCGTACCGCTGGCGCAGGGTCTGCTCACGAACAAGTACCTCAAGGGGATCCCGGAGGGATCGCGGGCCACGCAGGGCAAGTCCCTGGACCCGGACCTGCTGTCGGACGAGGTCGTGCGGAGGCTGAACGGGCTCAACGAGATCGCGCGGCGGCGCGGTCAGTCGCTGGCGCAGCTGGCGATCAACTGGGTGCTGCGCGACGAGCGGATGACGTCGGCGCTGATCGGCGCGTCCAGCGTGAAGCAGCTGGAGGAGAACGTCGCGGCGCTGTCCGGGGCCACGCTGTCGGCCGAGGAGCTGAAGGAGATCGACGCCTTCGCCGTGGACACCGAGGGCACCAACATCTGGGCCGGGCGGAGCTGAGCACGAGGCTGAAGGCGGGCCTGTCCGGAACCGAATGAGGTGCGGACGTGAAAAAACGGGCCGGTCCGTGGGGGGGATACGGACCGGCCCGAGGGGGGGTTTCCACCATAACCCTTCGTAAGTGATGCTGCGTGCCACGCACGGCCACCGCTACGCTCCGGAGTTGCCGGATCGCTGCGCCGGACACGTAAAAGGCCCTGGACAGCGGGGCTGAGCGCGCTGTTCGGGGCTTTTGATTGGCGAGAAGTCGCCACCCGATGGGAGTACTCCGGCGGGGATGGCGGGAGGGGCGCCGGCGTGGCGGTGACGGCGGTTCGGCGGTTTTGAGTTCGGTGGATCGAGAGTTCGGCGATTCGGGAGTTCGCGGATCGGGAGTTCGCGGATCGGGAGTTCAGCGGATCCGGAATTCGGCGGATCAGACAGCGGCGGCCTTCTCCGCCGTCTTCCGCTTGTTCGCGACGATGACGTCCATATGGGTGTGGCCCCACTCGCCGAGGGGGACCAGCGCCGCGTTCAGCGCCTCTCCCAGTTCGGTGAGGGAGTACTCGACCCGCGGCGGCACCTCCCGGTAGACCTCGCGCCGCACGATGGAGTCGGCCTCCAGCTCGCGCAGCTGCTGGATGAGCACCTTCTCGCTGACCCCGTCGATCTGCCGCCGCAGTTCGCCGAAGCGCAGCACGCCTCCCGCGCCCAGCGCCCAAAGGATCATCGGTTTCCACTTGCCGCCGACGACGGCGACCGCCGCGTCGAGACCGCAGGTGAAGGGATTCCCGGGCTGTCGCTTCACTGTCAACTCCTCGCCGGATGCCGATACTTACCAGGATGGCAGTACTCCGCCACGGGGAAGTGTACGAGGGGCCGGAGGACGCGGTGGCGGCAGATGACCCACACGACGGCGCGCCTCGGCGCGCACGCCCGGGTGTGGGTACGCGCCGCGGTTCAGGAGGGCTTGACCGCCTCGATCAGGAAGCGTGTCGTGGTGGCCACGAAGGGGCCCTCGGTCTCGATACGACGGTGCAGGGCGCCGAGTCGGTCCCGGTACCGGTCGACCGTGAAACCGGGCACCATCCAGATCACCTTCCGCAGGAAGTAGACGACGGCGCCGATGTCGTGGAACTCGGTGCGCAGCGACGCCGTCCGCAGATCCACCACGTCGAGCCCCGCCGCTTCGGCCGCCGCCCTGGCCAGTTCGGGGTCGCGCGCGGCGGCGCTGTCGGGCGGCAGCGGTCCCAGGAAGTACTCGACCAGTTCGAAGACGCTGGCCGGTCCGACCTCCTGGGAGAAGTAGCTGCCGCCGGGCCGCAGGACGCGGGTGATCTCCGTCCACCACACCTTCACCGGGTGGCGGCTGACGACCAGATCGAACGCCTCGTCCGCGAAGGGCAGCGGCGGTTCGGCGTGGTCGCCCACGACGGCCACGCCGAGCGGGTGCAGGAGCGCGGTGGCGCGGGCGACGTTCGGCGGCCAGGACTCGGTGGCCACGGTCAGCGGCGGCAACCTCCTTACGGAGGCGAGGACTTCGCCGCCCCCGGTCTGGATGTCGAGCGCGGCGGTGGCGCGGCCCATCCGCTCGGCCATGGAACGGGCGTAGCCCCACGGGGGCCGCTCCTCCGTCGCACGCCCGTCCAGCCAGGAGAAGTCCCAGCCTTCCACGGAGACGGCGCCGGCCTCGGCGACCAGGTCGTCGAAGCCGCGAGGGCGGGGACGGGGACGGGGCTCGGCGGGCATGAGGGGATGGTCGCAGGAGCGTCGTACGGGCCGCGAACGGATTTCGCGCGGGTCGCCGGAGGAACCCTGGAGGAACGGGCCGTCAGACGGCGAGAGCGCCGAGCACCATGCCGAGCAGCGCCCCGGTGATCATGAAGGGGCCGAAGGGGATCGCGGACTTACGGTTCGCCCGGCGCAGGGCCATCAGCCCGAGCCCGTACAGCGACCCGAGCAGGAACCCGGCGAACGCGCCGACGAACAGCACCAGCCAGCCGTACCAGCCGAGCACGACACCCAGCGAGAGCGCGAGCTTGACGTCGCCGAAGCCCATGCCGTTCGGGTTGATGAGGAAGAGCACGAAGTAGCAGCCGCCGAGCACGAGTCCGCCCAGAAGCGCGGTCGGCCAGGAGCCGCCGTCGTGCGGGAGGAGCGCGGCAATCCCGAGCAGCGCGGCGGAGGCCGCCGCGAGCGGCAGGGTCAGCTGGTCGGGGAGGCGGTGCACGTTGCGGTCGACGAGCGCGAGCAGTACGGCGAAGGGCGCGAGCAGCAGCCATACGGCGAGTTCGGGGCGGGGCCCGGTGGCGGCGGCGAGCACGCCGCAGACGAGGGCGGTGACGAGGATGACGTAGACGGAGGGGACGTAGCGCGCGCCGCGCAGGACGGGCTGAGGGGCGGCGGAGGTGTCCGGCGCCTCGGCCGTGTCGTCGGCCCGGCTGTCTTGCGACGCGTCGGTGTCAGCCGCCGGGGCCCGGTCCGCGCGGGTGAGCGCGGCCTCGCCGGCCTCCGCGTGCCCCGGGGACGCGGTGGCCCGGCCGGCGGTCGTCACGACGCCGCCCGCCGCCGCGCAGGTCGCACAACCGGCCGTCCCGAGCCAGCCTTTGGCGGGCCCGGTGATCGGGTGTCCGCCTTCGCAGCTGTCGCGGTACGGGGTCTCCGGCTCGACGGAGAGCCGGTACGCGGCGCGCGGCAGGAGCAGCCCGGTGGCTGAGCCCCAGAGGACGGCGACAACGATCAGCGTGACGTACACAAGGTCGACCTTAGAGGGGACCAGGGCGCGGGTCATGGGTCCTGGGGCCCACATCCGGCCGCCCGGGGCCCAGGGCGTGTCTTTTGATCGGCCTCCGCGGCGGGGAGCCGGGCGGCGGGGTCGTATGGTCTACCGCCATGGGGAAATGGCAGAACGGCAAGGGCAGACTGACCGTCGAGGGCCGCGACGAGCCGGTGGAGCTGGAGATCGCGGCCTCGTACGGCACACGGCGGCGCGGCCTGCTCGGACGGACCGGGCTCGACGGCGCGCTGCTGATCACGCCGTGCGGCAGCGTGCACACCTTCCGGATGGGCTTCACGATCGATGTGGCGTATCTGGACAAGGAGTTGCGGGTCGTCGACGTCCACACCCTGAAGCCCGGCCGGATGCCATTGCCCCGGCTGCGGGCGCGGCATGTGCTGGAGGCGGAGGCGGGGGCGATGGAACGGTGGGGTGTGCGTCCGGGTGTGCGGCTGACCGTGGACACGGCATGACCCCGGTGCGTGCCCCTGGTGCGTAACCCCGTGCCCGTTGCGGCTACTTGAGCTTCGCGGCCTGCGTCGCGAGCAGGATCGACGGTATCTCCGGCGTCGTGGCGCCCTCGAAGTTCGCGGTGTAGAAGGTCGCGACCGTGCCTCCCACGCGTACGACATGGAACACCAGCGGAACCGGGTCGCCCTCGAAGTCGCCCGTCACCTGGTACGCGAGGGTGTCGTCGCCCGCCTTGGGGGTGTCGATCCGCTTGACGGCCGAGTACGTCGACGGGCTGCCCGCGCCGCTGCCCTTGAAGCCGTCCTCGCAGGCCTTGACCGCGTCGCTCAGCCGGCTGAGCAAGGTGGTGGCGCCCTGTGTCCCGTGGGTGGTGAGGAATTCGGAGATGGCGGGCCGGCCGGTCTTCGCGCCGACGAGCTGACGGTAGACGGCCGCCGAGGGCTCGGGCTCGGGCCTGCCGTTGATCATCGCGGTGAGCGGTGCGCACGCGGGCTTGTCGGCGCTCTCGCCCTGCGCGGGCGGCCCGTCCATCGGGTCGGCCTTGAACGTCGGGACGTCGCCGGTGGCCAGCACCGCCGTCTCCAGCTCGGCCTTGGTCAGCTCCTTGCCGTCACCGGCACCGACGCCCTTCACCTTCGGGTCGACCGTCTTCGGCTGCTCCTCCAGGGCCGGCGGCTCCGAGACCTGGCCCGGGTCCTTCGGGTCCTTCGCCTCCGTGGTGGCGTTGGCGGCGGCGTCCGGCTTCTTCGGCTTGTCGGCGTCGCCGCCGCCGCTGTCCCCGCCGCCGCAGGCGGTGGTGAGCCCCAGCACGAGCGCGGCCAGGGCGGCGACCGTGCCCGTCCGCCGTGACGTACCCGCGGTGCGCTTCCTCATCGGAATCCCATCTCGCTCTCCACTGGCCGGTACCGCACGCTGCGGCGGCTCGCGCCGCCTTCCATGGGTCCTCGGACCCCACCATGACGTCACTGCGCCGCGCCGACGCCACGGCGCAGACCGAGGGCCACGCCCGCCACGTTCTCCCGGAAGAAGCCGACCTGCTCCATGAAGGCACGCTCCGACGGGACCATGGTGAGGAGGGTCGTCAACAGGGCGTGTGCGGCGCGTAGTTGGGCTTCCGTCGCGGAGAGGGACAGGGAGTGGTCCGGGTCGTGCTCGACGGCGAACAGCGCCGCCAGGCCCGCGCCCTCCTCGCCCAGGACGAACCGCCGCTGCTCCGGGTCGGGAACGAGGGCGTCGAATGCCTCGGTGGCGCGGCGCAGCAGTTCGAGCTGCGAAGGGGTGAGGCGTACTTCCAGGCCGCTGCCGCCGTTTCCGGTACGGCTGACCGGTACCCGATTCCTCATACCGGCAGCCCCGATGTCAGCAGACCCGAGCGCAGGACGAGCGCCATCCGCAGGACGCTCTCGCGGAAGTCCCCGACCCGCTCGACGAACTCCTCCTCGGCCCAGGTGACGGTCGGCAGCGACGTGAGGATCCCGTACACCGCGTGGAGCTGGGCGAACGTCAGCTCGACCGGCCCCGGCACCACGTCGTCGTACGACACGTCCAGCTGGAGCGGCTCCGCCAGGGTGACGTCCTCGGCGCCGGTGACGAGGGCCCGGACGACCGCGGACTCCTCCTGGTACGAGAAGACGATGACCGCCCGGCGCAGCAGATGGAACTGACGGTCGTCCACCATCAGGACATACTGTCCGTCCTCCCGGCCGCGCCGGACCTCCACCTCGGTGATCATCAGTTGCGCTTCGCTCCCTTGCTGTAAATACGGTCGAACTCTTCCCGGGTCATCTTGTAGCCGTGGACCATCGTGCCGTTCTTGAGGATCACGACGCCCTTCTCGTCATCGTAGAGAGCGTCGGACTGGGAGTTCGGCCTCTTGGGGTCCGGCGGCCTGGCGTCGTGGTGGGTGAATTCCTTGTCCTTGAACTTCGCGAAGTACTCGGCCATCTTCGTCGGATCGCCGTTCGTGCCCGGGATGATGTGGTCCTCGGCGTTCTTGATCCGCTGGGCCGCCTGCGCGGGGGTCTCGCCCTCCACCGGCTGGTCCTTGGACTTGATGCGCTTGACGTTGTAGTCCACGCCGTCCGCGATGTCGGCGCCGTGGCGCTTGTCGATCTCCCCGTGCTTCTTGTCCGTGATGCCGAAATCCGGATCCTCGTCGTAGTCCGGGTTGTCGCACGGGTCGTTGTTGTGGACGAGGGCTTCCTGGGCGCCGACACCGACGTAGTACGTGTGGATGCCCTCGACGGACAGGTCGTACGTCGTCCGCTGACGGGTGTAGCGGTCGACGTCCAGGACCCGGAGCGCCCCGCCGGCGGCCGTACGGAACGTCGCGCCCGGCCGGATGTCCCCGGCGTCCGCCCAGCGCCGCTGGTCGCTCAGCCAGAACGGGTGGGTGTCGGTCGCCGTGAGGGCGGCGGTGCCCGAGCCGGAGAGGACCGTCAGCCGGGTGAAGTCCTTGTCGTCGTGGGTGGTGATGGTGCGGACGACGCGACGGGCGGTGGTCAGGCCGCTGGACGGCTCGGTGACGGTGACCCACTGGCCGGTCCGTACGGTCTCGATCGGGATCCGGCGTCCGTCGGCGAGCAGTACGGGAGTTCCGGGCAGGAAGCTGTGTTTGACGGCGCAGGATTCGGGCTTGTCCTTGGGTTTGTCCGGTTTCTCGGCGTCGAGTTTCTTCTTCGCGTCGGCCAGTCTGTCCTCGGCGTCGCCGACGCGCTTGCGGTTCTTGATCAGGCCCTTGAGACCGTCGTAGAGGTCCCCGCCGTGCTTCTTGAGCTTCTTGACCAGCTCAACGGCCTTCTTCCACTTCCACGGAGCCCCGTACTTCGCCGCCAACTTGCCCACCGCGCCACCGACGACACTGAGCAACACATTGATCAGCGTCTCCGTGCAGGCGCCCATGTCGCCCTTGGTGATGCAGTCCAGCGCATCCGTGATGCCGAGTTCGTCGGCCAGGATCTTGGCGAGCTCCTTCGCCGCTTCCTTCGCCTTGTCGCTGTCAGTCTTCTCAGCCGCCTGAGCGTCCTGAAGCTCCTTCAGCGCGGCCTCGTAATCCAGCTCCGCCTGCGACTTCTCACCACTGTCGTTGCCGGTGCCACCACCCGTATCAACAGCGGGGTCGCCCTGACCGCCAGCGGGCGGGACCTCTTCGCCGCCCCGATCGTCCCCGGCGACCGAGTCACTGCCACCACCGCAATTGCCACCACCGGTGATCTTGCAGACCTGCGTACTGATCCCATCGGCGAGCGCCGGCCCAACCCCCGTACCCACCAAGGCGCCCACGATCGCCGCGACCACGACGATCAGGCCGACATACTCGATCGCCCCCTGGCCCCGCTGCGATCGACGCAAAGCGCCCAGCAGCCGAACGTCGGTGCGCGGCAAGGCCTCTCGCGCACGACGACGGATACGACGAACCCGACGTACTACCCCCGATGGCAACATAAGCGCAACGTTACGACGCCGGTACGGTCGGGTCATGGGCCCCAGGACCCAACGCCGGGCTCACTTCCACAGGACTCTGCCCCGGCCGCCTGTCGTACCGGCGGACGGGGCAGAGGTGGGGGGTTTCCTGAGGCCCGCGAACGCGAGCAGGGCAGGTCCGCCACCATCCTGGCCGGGGACGGATACGGTTCTGCCCTGCTCGCCGGGGCTGTGTGCGGGTCAGCCGCCGAGGATCTCGGCGACCTTGTCGGACAGACCGCC
>NZ_JARJHW010000246.1:0-9278 GCF_040560175.1 Streptomyces panacea | reverse complement strand
CCTCGGCCATGTCGGTGACAGCCCGCCCACCTACGACGCGGAACCCACCGCCCTGCCCGCCGCCGACCCCGAGGGCCTCGGCCAACTCGTCGCCGACACCGCCCTCGACGGCGCCCGGTACGGCACGTACACCCTGCGCGCCGCCTCCATGCGCGGCGACTCGGCGCGCTACCGGGGCGAGCCCCGCAGAGACGCCCTGCTCACCGCCCGCTTCGGTGCGGGACCGGGCGCCCTCGTCCTGGTCGCCGTGGCCACCGGCGCCCGCGCCACCGAGGGCGCGCACCTGTCCGCCGCCGACGCCTGCCGCTGGATCGGCGGCGCCGTCGGCCGCAGCCACAGCCGGCTCGCCGAGGACATAAGAGCCGGCCGCCGGGGCGACCTGAAGTCCGGCCTGCACCGGCTCACCGACCGCACGTACGGCAGACTGCGCGCCCGCGCGGCCGAGTTGGGCCGCGAACCGGAGGACTACACCGCGAGCCTGCGCTGCCTGCTGCTCTCCGCCGACCCCGACTGCCGGACCCGCGTCTTCTTCGGCGTCGGCGGCGGCGGACTCTTCCGGCTCAGGGACGGCGCCTGGCAGGACCTGGAGCCGCTGGTCCCCGAGCCCTCCGACATCAAGGGCGAACCGGTCCTCGGCTTCGGCTCCGCGCCCGCCCGGACTCTCGCCGAGGCCGCCGCCGAACAGACCTCCGAGGGCGACCGCCTCACGATGGACCTGGAGATCACCAAGCCACCGGGGCCGATCGTGGAGGACCCCCTGCCGCCACCGCCCGAGCCGTTCCGCTTCCGCGCCTCGGTCGCCCGTCCGGGCGACACGCTCCTGCTGACCAGCGTCGGGCTCGCCGAACCGCTGCGCGGCGTACCGGCCCTGGGCGACGAGCTGGCCGCACGCTGGGCCCGCGGCGGGCCCCCGGGGCTCGCCGCGTACCTGGCGGACGTCGGACTGCGGGCGAAGGGGTACGCCGACGACCGGACGGCCGTGGGGGTCTGGGAGGCGTAACCGCGCGGGGCATGGGTTGATGGACAGCGGGTACCGGACGGGACCCCGGGCCGGTACCGGCCGGCCCGGATCCCCGGGCAGCTGAAGGGCGCGCTTCCATGGCCAAGCAGAACGTGGCGGAGCAGTTCGTCGACATCCTCGCCCGCGCCGGAGTGCGACGGCTCTACGGGGTCGTCGGTGACAGCCTCAACCCCGTCGTGGACGCCATCCGGCGCAACGCGGCCATCGACTGGGTCCAGGTCAGGCACGAGGAGGCGGCGGCCTTCGCGGCGGGCGCCGAGGCACAGATCACCGGCAAGCTCGCCGCCTGCGCCGGCTCCTGCGGCCCCGGCAATCTGCACCTGATCAACGGCCTGTACGACGCGCACCGCTCCATGGCCCCGGTCCTCGCGCTCGCCTCTCACATCCCGATGGCCGAGATCGGCCTCGGCTACTTCCAGGAGACGCACCCGGAGCGGCTGTTCGAGGAGTGCAGCCACTACAACGAGATGATCTCCAGCCCGGAGCAGATGCCCCGGCTCGTCCAGACCGCCATCCAGCACGCGGTCGGCCGGGGCGGTGTCAGCGTCGTGACCCTGCCCGGCGACGTCGCCTCCCGGCCGGCCCCCACGAAGGCGATCGAGCACGCCCTGGTCACCTCCCGGCCGACGGTGCGGCCCGGCGACCTGGAGATCGACAAGCTGGTCTCGATGATCGACGAGGCGGACCGCGTCACGCTCTTCTGCGGCAGCGGCACGGCCGGGGCACACGCCGAGGTCATGGAGTTCGCCGAGCGGGTCAAGTCCCCGATCGGCCACGCCCTGCGCGGCAAGGAATGGATCCAGTACGACAACAAGTTCGACGTCGGCATGAGCGGACTGCTCGGCTACGGTGCCGCGTACGAGGCCACCCACGAGTGCGACCTGCTCATCCTGCTCGGCACCGACTTCCCGTACAACGCCTTCCTGCCCGACGGCACCGACGTCAAGATCGTCCAGGTCGACGTCCGGCCCGAACGGCTCGGCCGCCGCTCGCGGTTGGACCTCGCGGTCTGGGGCGACGTACGCGAGACGCTGCGCTGCCTGACGCCCCGGGTACGGACGAAGAACGACCGCCGCTTCCTGGACAAGATGCTCAAGAAGCACGCCGACGCGCTCGAAGGCGTCGTCAAGGCCTACACCCGCAAGGTCGACAAGCACGTCCCGATCCACCCCGAGTACGTCGCCTCCGTACTGGACGAAGTGGCCGACGACGACGCGATCTTCACTGTCGACACCGGCATGTGCAACGTGTGGGCCGCCCGCTATCTGTCGCCCAACGGCCGTCGCCGCGTGATCGGTTCGTTCAGCCACGGCTCGATGGCCAACGCCATGCCGCAGGCCATCGGCGCGCAGTTCATCGACCGTGGGCGCCAGGTCGTCTCGATGTCGGGTGACGGCGGATTCGCCATGCTGATGGGCGACTTCCTCACCCTCGTCCAGTACGAACTGCCGGTGAAGATCGTCCTGTTCAACAACTCCTCCCTCGGCATGGTCGAGTTGGAGATGATGGTGGCCGGTCTGCCGGCGTACGGCACTACTAACCACAACCCCGACTTCGCCGCCGTCGCCCGCGCCGCCGGGGCGTTCGGCGTCCGGGTCGAGAAGCCCAAGCAGCTCGCGGGCGCGCTCAAGGACGCCTTCAAGCACAAGGGCCCCGCCCTGGTCGACGTGGTCACCGACCCGAACGCCCTGTCCATGCCGCCGAAGATCAGCGCCGACATGGTGCAGGGCTTCGCGCTCTCCGCCGGAAAGATCGTCCTGGACGGAGGGGTGGGCCGCATGGTGCAGATGGCACGCTCCAACCTGCGCAACGTGCCCCGGCCCTGACCCCCGCGACCGGCCGTCCTACGCCGGTGTGAACCGCAGCGTGAGGATCTGGAACGGCCGCAGCGCGACCCGCAGACCGTCCGCCCCCGTCCCGGCCTCGTGCAGCGGACGCTCCAACAGGTCGGTGACCCGGGCCGATACGACGGGGAAGCCCGTCCGCAGCAGGGCCGACGCGCGGTTCCCGGCCGACTCGTAGAGCCGTACGACCACATCGCCGCTACGGTCCTCGGCGAGCTTCACCGACTCCACCGTGATCGCCGGGTGGTCGACGGCGACCAGCGGCGCCGACGGGGGAGCGGCGGCGACCCGCAGCGGCAGATTGAGGGCCAGGCCCTCCCGTACCGCGTCGGTCACCTCGGCGCCGGGCACCAGCGCGTAGCTGAACCTGTGCGTGCCCAGATCCGTCTCCGGGTCCGGGCTGTGCGGCGCCCGCAGCAGCGTCAGCCGTACCGTCGTCCCCAGCCCCTCGTCGTGCGCGGTGCGCGTCACGTCGTGGCCGTACGTCGAGTCGTTGACCACCGCCACGCCGTAGCCGGGCTCGGCGACCCGCAGCCAGCGGTGCGCGCAGATCTCGAACCGGGCCGCGTCCCAACTGGTGTTGGCGTGCGTGGCGCGGTGCACATGCCCGAACTGGATCTCGGCGGTGGACCGTTCGGCGTGCACGTCCAGCGGGAACGCCGCCTTCAGGACCTTCTCCGACTCCTGCCAGTCGACCTCCGTGACGACGTCCACACGCCGGCTGCCGGCCGCGAGCCGGATCTCCTGCACGATCCACGACGAGCCGAACGTACGGACCACCCGGACCGTCGCCCGCAGCGGCCCCTGCTCGACCAGTTGCACGGACTCCGCCGTCGTGAGGTCGGTGTGCCGGTTGCGGTAGTGCCGGTCGATGTCCCAGGCGTCCCACTGGTTGGGGTGGTCCGGGTGCAGCTGGAGCAGATTGCCCCGGCTGCCCGGCGCCAGGACCTCACGGTCCGCGTGAAGATCCGTCACGGAACGGAGCAGGCCGTCGCGGTCCACGGTGACCCGCAACAGCCCGTTGTCGAGGGTGATCACGTCCGAGCCCTCGGCGCGCGTCGTCACGCCCGTGGTCTCGCCCGCCGGCTCGGCGGCGGCCAGCCCCGTCACGCCCAGCGCGGGCACCCGCACCAGGGCCGCCGACCGCCCGTGGCTGTTCAGCGCCTGCGTCGCGCCGCCCTCGGGGATGTCGGCCGTGTCGGCCTCGACGATCTCCGTCCGCTCGTACGGCGAGGTGTTGAGCACCGCCGTACCGCCGCCGCCGAGCGCCGCGACGGCCGCCGCCGTGATCTCCGTCAGCTCCTCCCGCACCGCCGCGTAGGTGTCCCGCGCCTCCCGGTGCACCCACGCGATGGACGAGCCCGGCAGGATGTCGTGGAACTGGTGCAGCAGCACCGTCTTCCACAGCCGGTCCAGCTCCTCGTACGGATAGGCGTACGACGGCGTCCGCAGCGCGGCGGCCGTCGCCCACAACTCGGCCTCCCGCAAGAGGTGTTCACTGCGGCGATTGCCCTGCTTGGTCTTCGCCTGCGTCGTGTACGTCGCCCGGTGCAGCTCCAGATACAGCTCGCCCGACCAGACCGGGGCCTTCTGCCCGTACTCCTCCTCGGCGGCGGCGAAGAACGCGGCGGGCTTCTCGATCTCCACCCGCGGCGAGCCCTCCAGGGACTTCAGCCGGCGCGCCTTCTCCAGCATCTCCCGGGTGGGACCACCACCGCCGTCGCCCCAGCCGAACGGGACCAGCGAGCGTGACGCCCGGCCCTTGTCGGCGAAGTTCCGCTCGGCGTGGGCCAGTTCGGACGCGTGGAACTGCGCGTTGTAGGTGTCGACCGGCGGGAAGTGCGTGAAGACGCGGGTGCCGTCGATGCCCTCCCACCAGAAGGTGTGGTGCGGCATCTTGTTGGTCTGATTCCACGACAGCTTCTGCGTGAGGAACCACTTCACGCCCGCCAGCTTGGCCAGTTGGGGGAACGCGGCCGTGTAGCCGAAGGAGTCCGGCAGCCAGATCTCCTCCGTCTCGACCCCCAGCTCCTCCCGGAAGAAGCGCGTGCCGTGCACGAGCTGCCGGGCCAGCGCCTCGCCGCCCGGCATGTTGGCGTCCGACTCCACCCACATCGAGCCCACCGGCGACCAATTGCCGTCCGCCACGGCCTTCTTGATCCGCTCCCAGATGTGCGGCTGGTGCTCCTGGACCCACGCGTACTGCTGGGCCTGTGAACAGGCGAAGACCAGCTCCGGATACTCGTCGGCGAGCGCGGTGACGTTGGCGAAGGTCCGCGACGCCTTCCGCACGGTCTCGCGCAGCGGCCACAGCCACGCCGAGTCGATGTGCGCGTGCCCGGCCGCCGAGACCCGGTGGGCGCTGGGAGCGGCCGGACTCGCCAGGACGCCCGCCAACTCGGCGCGGGCCGCCACCGCCGTACCCGCCACGTCGTGCAGGTCGAGCGCGTCCAGCATGTTCTCCAGTGCGCGCAGGATCTCGTGCCGCCGCGACCGGTCCAGGGGCAGCTCCGCCATCAGCTCGGACAGCACCTCGATGTCGAGCACCAGATGCCACACGTTCTCGTCCAGCACGGCGATGTCGGCGGCGGCGAACGTGTACAGCGGGCTGTCACCGGCGGTCTGTACGTCTCCGAGAGTTGACGGCATGAAGTCGCCCGGCATCGACGGGTTGGCCGCGGCTTCGAGGAGCAGATGGACCGCCTCGCCGCCCGTGGCGGGCGCGCCGACCGGGACATGGCGGTTACGCGGGTGCACACCCTTGATGGGCACGCCGGCCGCGTCGTACACCATCCCCTCGGCCTGGAAGCCGGGCCCCTCGCCGGTGAAACCCGGGTCGATCACGACCTCCACGCGCCGCCCGGCGTACTCGTCGGGGACGATTCCCTCCAGCCGGAACCAGCTGGTGGACCAGGGCGGACCCCAGGGCGTACCGGTCTCGAACGGCGCGTACGTGCCCTGCAGAGCCTGCCCCACGGGCACCGGTTCGCCAGGTACCTCCCAGACCGAGAGGGCGAGCGGCGTCCTGGCCGCGTACTGCGCGGGGCGGATGAACTGGCGCAGGGCGCGCTCCAGACGGCCCTCCACCAAGGTGCGGTCGTCGTGCATCAAGGCTCCTCAGGTCTACGGCTCAGCCTTCCGGAACGGCACACTCCAGGTGTCCGGCCGATCTCGCAACCCCTCACTTCCCATGACGGGCGTCGGGCACTCGCTGTCACACCGTCCCGGATCGTCATGAGTGGCCGGTGACGAGTGGGGAATGCATCTCGGGGAGAGCCTTCGAGAGAGGAAGCTCGTTCAAGCAATAGCGGCATGGGGGGACAGGAGACATGAGAGGCACGGGGGAGCAGGCGCGACTGCTGCGCAAGCAGTTGCTCCGCAGAGTGGAGAGCGCCGATCTCACGGCGGTGCCCGAGGTGAGGCACGCGCTGCGCGAGCTGCTGAGCCACTGGCGGGCACGTGAATCGGCGGAGGTGGCGGAGCTGCTGACCAGCGAGCTGGTGACCAACGCGCTGGTGCACACCGAGCACGGAGCCGTGGTCAAGGCCACCGTCGCCGACTCCCGACTACGGGTGGAGGTGCGGGACTTCGTGGACGCGCCGCCGACGCCGAACGAGCCGACCGAGGACGACGGGACGCACGGGCGGGGGCTGGTGCTGGTGGAGGGCCTGGCCGACGCCTGGGGCGTACGGGCGCAGGGGCTGGGCAAGATGGTCTGGTTCGAGCTGAACGGCGAGACGGCCTGAGACACGGCGAGAAGGCCGGGGGCACGAAGTCCGGGAACACGGCGAGACGGCCCGTGGCACGGCGAGAAGGCCGGGGCCGGCCCGCGAGCTCCTGTGGCGACGGACCGGCGCGGCGGTCTCCCGTCACGCCGGTCGTGTGTTCACCCACGGTGTCGCGGCTCGCTCAGGACGCCACCCGCCCCCGACACCTGGCACCCGGCACTCAGCCGAACTGCTGCTCAAGGTCCTTGAGCTTGCGCTCCAGGGAGTCGAGCCGCGGCAGCGCCTGCGTGTCGTCCTCGGCGGTCAGGTCAACGGTGCGGCCCTCGGAACCCTTCACTGCCTGAAGGGAGGGCCGGGATCGTACGGGCAACTGGTCCGGTTCGCGGAGTTCCGGTATGACTGGCTCCGGCGCCGCCGGGCCCACCGCCGGCGGTGAACCCGTCCCACCGCCCACGGCCGGTACGGACGCCGCCCCCGCCATCTCGACCTGGCGGCCACGGCCGCGCCCCCAGGCGCGGTGCTGCCGGTTGAGCGCCTTGATCCTCGCCCGGCCCAGCTTCTCCTGCTCGCGGCGCCGGTGTCTGTTCTGTTCCTTCTGCCTGCGGTCGTCGCGTACCTCGTCGACCGCCTCGTCCAGCGTCCGTACGCCTTCGAGAAGCATCAGCGACCAGGCGCCGAACGTCTCACGGGGCGCCCGCAGCCAGCGGACGATCCGGATCTGCGGCAACGGACGGGGCACCAGGCCCTGTTCGCGCAGCGCGGCACGTCGGGTCTGCTTCAGGGCCCGGTCGAAGAGCACGGCGGCCGAGAGCGACATGCCGGCGAAGAACTGCGGCGCGCCCGCGTGTTCCATACCGCGCGGCGCGTGCACCCAGTTGAACCAGGCGGCGGCGCCGGCGAACGTCCACACCAGCAGCCGCGAGCCGAGAGCCGCGTCGCCGTGGCTGGCCTCGCGCACGGCCAGTACGGAGCAGAACATCGCCGCCCCGTCGAGGCCGAACGGGACGAGATACTCCCAGCCGCCGGTGAGGTTGAGGTTTTGCCGGCCGAAGCCGACGAGCCCGTGGAAGGAGAGCGCGGCGGCCACCGCGGCGCAGCAGAACAGCAGCACGTAGGAGGCGGTGCCGTAGACCGCTTCCTTCCGTCTGCGGCGTTCCTCGCTGCGTTCCCAGGAGTCCTCGGCCGCGGTCTTGACACCGGCGCGCTTGCCGCGCGCGATCATTGCCACCGCCGCCAGGACCCCGACGAGCATCACGCCGCCCGGAAGCAGCCAGTTGAGCGTTATGTCGGTCAGTCGCATGCGGTGTTCCTTGCATCGCAGTGGGGCGTTTCGGGCGCCATATTGGCCGAACCGCGACCGCGCTCAGAGGGTTTCGGGACAAGAGAACGCCAACGAGGTGCAAGGGCACGCGAATAGGTGGGATCTGCTCGAACGGACGCATGGGGGCGGTGAGTTGCGTTCGATTTCGAACCACCCTCATGCCACCTGGACGAGTGGCATGGTTCGGTGAACCCCGCGGGAGCGTCAGTTGCTGTTTGCGCTCAGCCGTCGGACCCGGTCGGAGTCGCACGTACGCGGGCAGGTCACGCAGGTGTCCTCGGGCCGCAGCGTGTAGAAGAGGCAGCAGCTCGCCCGGTCCCTGGTCGGCAGCGATTCACCGCCGGGGCCGCGCAGTTCGCGGAAGCCCGCCGTACCGACGTACGGCTTCGTCGTGCCCGGCAGCAGCAGTTCGAGCTCGGCCATCGCGCGCCGCTCCTCACCGAGCAGGTGCGCGACGTACCAGAGACCCTCGACGATCTCGTCCGTCGCCATGCCCCACAGGGCGTGGTTCCGGCGGCGCATGCGCGGTCCGAAGGCGGCCAGCACCGGGCCGAGATGCTCGGCCACCGCCGACCGCACCTCCGCGCGCAGCGCCTCCTCGTCCGGTACGACCCTGGCGCCCGGCAGTGCGGCGGCCGGGTCGTCGGGCAGACAGGCGAACTCGCCGACGCGCACGGCCATCCGGCCCCGCGCCCGCTGGAAGGAGACGTTCTCCACCGGCACGCGCGGCACCCGGCGGCTCACGAACCACGGCACGGTGATCAACAGGCAGGCGGGCCAGGCGTATCGGTGCAGTCCGAAGGTCGCGACGACATCCGGGCGGGCCCGCTGTCCGTAGTCGCGGATCACCTGCGCCTCGTCCCAGGCGAGGAAGGTGTCGACGGCGGGGCCGCCCGCCGCGAGGTCGACGGCGCCGACCCAGCCGTCGTCCGCCGCCGGCCGTTCACTGTCCGTCAGCTCGTCGATGCCCAGCGAGGGGAACACCTCGGTCAGTCGCCGGTAGGCATCGGCGACCGGTGAGGTGAACCGGCCGGGCAGCAGAGCGTGCGCAGACATTCGTGGGGACCACCGAATCGCGATCGTTTGAAGGTGAGGCTTACCTTACCCGACACGACAGATGTTTGAACTGTCACTCCGTCCGCCTATGGTGCTCCGGAGGTTCGGCTCGCGCGAACGGAACCGGGATGAGCTGGGCGAACACGGCAGACGCAGGAGGAGGCGCGGTGGAGCGGGGCAGAGCACACGACGACGTTTCCGCGCCCCCGGGCACCCGGGATCCGACGCCCGCGGCCGACCGGACGCAGGTCGGCGGCTTCCCGCGGGTCCCCGGGCAGGCACGCGGGGAGCACACCCACGACGTGCCC
>NZ_JARJHW010000245.1:0-9339 GCF_040560175.1 Streptomyces panacea | reverse complement strand
TCCAGCTCACGTGAAGGGGCTTGCCCTCCGCGTAACCCGCCGCGCTCTGCACACCGACGATCGACTTCTCCGCGAACTCCTCCAGCGAGTTCGCCCCGGCGTAGGTGCACGCGGACCGGACCCCGGCGATGATCGAGTCGATCAGATCCTCGACGCCCGGCCTCGACGGGTCCAGGAACATCCGCGAGGTGGAGATGCCCTCCTCGAAGAGCGCCTTGCGGGCCCGGTCGTACGCCGACTCCTCGCTGGTGCGGTTCCGCACGGCGCGTGCCGACGCCATGCCGAAGGACTCCTTGTAGAGCCGTCCGTCGGCGGCCTGCTGGAGGTCGCCGGGCGATTCGTACGTACCGGCGAACCAGGAACCGATCATGACGTTCGACGCGCCGGCGGCCAGGGCCATCGCGACATCGCGCGGGTGGCGGACGCCGCCGTCCGCCCAGACGTGCTTGCCGTACTTCTTCGCCTCGGCGGCGCACTCCAGCACGGCGGAGAACTGCGGCCGGCCCACGCCGGTCATCATGCGCGTGGTGCACATGGCGCCGGGCCCGACACCGACCTTGATGATGTCCGCGCCGGCCTCGACGAGATCGCGTACGCCCTCGGCCGCCACGATGTTGCCCGCGACGATCGGCACCTTCGGGTCGAGCGCCCGGACGGCCCTGATCGCCGTGAGCATCGACTCCTGGTGGCCGTGCGCGGTGTCGACGACGAGCGTGTCGACGCCCGCGTCGAGGAGTTGCTTGGCCTTGCCCGCGACATCGCCGTTGATGCCGACGGCGGCGGCGACGCGGAGCCGGCCGTCCGCGTCGGTGGCCGGGGTGTAGAGCGTGGCGCGCAGCGCGGCCTTACGGGTCAGGATGCCGACCAGCTTGCCCTCGGCGTCGACGGCGGGTGCCAGCTTGCGGTTGGCTCCGTCGAGCTTGTCGAACGCCTCGCTCGGGTCGATGTCGGCGTCGATGAGCAGCAGGTCCCTCGACATGACCTCGGACAGCTGGGTGAAACGGTCGACCCCGGTCAGATCGTGGTCGGTGACGACCCCGACGGGGCGCAGGTCCTCGTCGACCACGATTCCGGCACCGTGCGCCCGCTTGGGCAGCAGGGAGAGGGCGTCGCCGACGGTCTGGGCCGGAGCCAGGATGATCGGGGTGTCGAGCACGAGATGGCGCGTCTTGACCCAGGAGACGACCTCGGCGACGACCTCGATCGGGATGTCCTGGGGGATGACGACGAGCCCGCCGCGCCGGGCGACTGTCTCGGCCATCCGGCGGCCGGCGATCGCGGTCATGTTGGCGACGACGAGGGGGATGGTGGTGCCGGTGCCGTCAGGGGCGGCGAGGTCGACACCCTGCCGGGAGCCGACGGCCGAGCGGCTCGGCACCATGAACACATCGTCGTACGTCAGGTCGTACGGCGGCTTCAGATCATTGAGGAAACGCATACCGACTCTCTCACCTGCGGTTCTACGGAAAGGGCGGGTGGGAAGTCAGCTCGGACCGGTGACGGTCCCGGCTGCGGCTCCTACGTCATCATCGCCGATGGCACACGGTTCTGGCGAACCGGCGGAGTGCTTTCCGTACCATCGGCCGACGGGGGCCGGGGGCGTTCGTGGCTTCGGCCGAGACCGCCCCGCGCGGGGTGCCCCGGCCGCGTGCTCACTCGCCGTCCGGGTCCGTGCGCTCCAGGGCCGGGCGGGGGCCGGGCTCGAAGTCGCGCAGCAGGAAGTCCGCGGCGGCGGTGTCGGTGACCAGGCTCGTGACGAGTCCGGATCTCAGTACGGCTCCGATGGCGGCGCCCTTGCGCTGGCCGCCCGCGATCGCGACGACCTCGGGGATACGGCGCAGCCGGTCGGCCTCGACGGTGATGCACCGCTCGCCCAGGTCACGTCCGACCCTCCGACCCTCCGCGTCGAAGAGGTGCGCGGACATCTCGGCCTCGACCCCGAGCGACGCGTAGTGCGAGCGCTCCTCGTCGGTGAGCATGTCGTGGACCGTGGAGATGCCCGCCTCCCAGGAACCGATGGAGACGGCGGCGACGGTGACCTTGTCGAAGTAGTCGAAGGCGCGGGCGATACCGGGCTGGGCGCGGAGCGCGGCGGCCGTCGCCGGGTCGGGCAGCAGCATCGGGGCGTAGATCGGGTGCGCCTCGCCGCCGGAGACCTGGGCGGCACGCCGTACGGCCTCGACGGAGCCGCGCTCGGCGGTGCCCGCGTCGTACACGCCGGTCAGCTGGACGACGGTGCAGGGCGGCAGGCGGTCGAGCGCCGCGGCCATATGGATGGTGGAGCGGCCCCAGGCCAGACCGAGGACGTCGCCCTCGACGACCAGTTCGCCCAGGAGGTCGGCGGCGACCTCGCCGAGGTTCTCGGGGTCGGGCGACTCGTCGGCCGCCTCGGCGGGCGACTCCACGACGACGGCGTGCCGCAGGCCGTAGCGGGCGCGCAGGGCGTCGGAACGCTCGGCGTCCAGCTCGGCGGGGACGCGGATCTCGATCCTCACGAGGTCACGTTCGAGCGCGGTCTCCAGGACCCGGGCCACCTTGAAGCGGCTGACGCCGAACTCCTCGGCGATCTGGATCTTGGACTTGCCCTCCAGATAGAAGCGCCGGGCCATGGCCGCCGCCTGCACCAGTTCCGCGGGTCCCATGCGCAGGGCCGGACGACCCGCCGACATACCAGACACCGCGATCTCCTCACTGCTGTTCACACTCTGGACGCGCTCTCATCCTGTCAGATTCGGCGGTCCTTGATCAGCCCGGTAGGGCGGCGTTCATGAAGCCGTGGCCCGGTGGCCGCGTGGTGTTGTGGCTCAGTGGGCGCAGGCCCAGCCGGCCGAGGCGGTCGCCTCGTCGGCCTGGTGGCGCAGCATCCGTACGGCGGCGGCCGGGTCGTCCGTCCCGTACACCGCCGATCCCGCCACGAAGACGTCGGCGCCCGCCTCGGCGCACCGCTCGATGGTCTCGGCGGAGACCCCGCCGTCGACCTGGAGCCACAGCTCCAGTCCGTGCTTGGAGATCAGCTCCCTGGTACGCCGGATCTTGGGCAGCATGATGTCCAGGAAGGCCTGACCGCCGAAGCCCGGCTCCACGGTCATGATCAGCAGCATGTCCAGCTCGGGGAGCAGGTCCTCGTAAGGCTCGACGGGTGTCGCGGGCTTCAGCGCCATCGAGGCGCGCGCGCCCTTGGCGCGGATCTCGCGCGCCAGCCGTACGGGGGCCGCCGCCGCCTCCGCGTGGAAGGTGACCGAGCCGGCTCCCGCCTCGACGAACTGCGGTGCCCAGCGGTCGGGCGCCTCGATCATCAGATGGCAGTCCAGCGGGGTCTCCGTGGCGCGGGCGAGCGCTTCGACCACCGGCACACCGAGGGTCAGATTGGGCACGAAGTGGTTGTCCATGACATCGATGTGGAGCCAGTCGGCGCCTTCGACGGCTTTCGCCTCCTCGGCCAGACGGGCGAAATCGGCGGACAGGATGCTGGGGTTGATCTGAGCCATGTGCCAAGCGTGCCATGCCTCTGACGACTTCCCCGCCGCGATGCGCGTCAGCGGGCCGGGGGGACTGGCACAGTCCACGCAATCCTCGCGTTTTCGCCGCGCGGCGGTGGTCGCCTCAGCTCCGGGCGTCCTCTTCCGCGTCCTGGTCGGCTTCCTGAGCGGCCATGACCTCGCCGCCGTGCTCGAAGGCCCACGCTCCGAAGACACCGATGGGTGTCAGCGAGGTCAGTCCCGCAGTGGTGAGTCGGTACTCGACCCGTGGTGGTGCGCCCGGACGCGCGTGCCGTTCCGCCGGCCCGTTGAACCGGAGGCGCCGCGGTGTCTCGGTGAGGACCTTGGAGCTGATTCCCCCGATCCGCTCGCGCAGTTGGACGGGGCGCCGGGGACCGTGACGCGGCGCCCGGAGCACCACGGCGTTCCACGTGTTCGAGAGCAGGTCGAAGGCCGGGCGGGCGCGGCGGTCGGCGAGCCCCTGGACCTGATCCGCCGTCACATACCGGCGTGGCTCCTCGACATCCCGGCCCGCGACCCGTTGCGGCACGCGAGGACCCGCCCGGCGGCGGCGCGTCCGTCCCGGGCAGCGGCCCGCACCGGACGGGCCGCTGTCCCGGCCGGTGACAATCGTCGGGCGCCCCCGCGTCAGGCGGTACGCCGCAGCAGCGCCAGATACATCGCGTCCGTGCCGTGCACATGCGGCCACAGCTGGACGTCCGGTCCGTCCCCCAGCGCCGGGACACCGGGCATCAGCGGCCGGGCGTCGACCCACTCGGCCTCGGCGGCGGGACCGCCCCTGCCCTTCAGTACGTCCTCCACGACGGTGCGCGTCTCGGCGAGGTGCGGGGAGCACGTGGCGTAGCCAACGACCCCGCCCACCCGCACGGCCTTCAGCGCCTCGCGCAGCAGTCCCCGCTGGAGCGGCGCGAAGGCCTCCAGGTCCTCGGGGCGCCGCCGCCAGCGGGCCTCCGGGCGGCGGCGCAGGGCGCCGAGTCCGGTGCACGGGACATCGACCAGGACACGGTCGAAGACACCGGGGCGCCACGGCGGGCGGGTGCCGTCGGCGGTGATCACCTGATACGGGCCGGGGTTGCCCGCGAGCGCGCGCTCCACGAGGCGCGCGCGGTGCGGCTGCTTCTCCGAGGCGAGGAGCCGCGCGCCGCGCTGGGCGGCCAGCGCGGCGAGCAGCGCCGCCTTGCCGCCGGGGCCCGCGCAGCCGTCGAGCCACCGCTCGTCGGTCCCGTCCAGCGGCGCGTTGGCGAGCGCCACGGCGACGAGCTGGCTGCCCTCGTCCTGGACTCCGGCCCGGCCCTCGCGTACGGCGTCGATGGCGCCCGGTTCGCCGCCTTCGGTGAGCCGGACCGCGTACGGGGACCAGCGTCCCGGCAGTCCGGACTCCTCGTCCAGCGTGTCGAGCAGTTCGTCGGCGGAGATCCGGCCGGGGCGCGCGACGAGCGTCACCTCGGGGCGTTCGTTGTCCGCTTCGAGCAGGTCCTCGATGCCGGCCCTGCCGCCGCCGAGCGCGTCCCAGAGCGCGGAGACGACCCAGCGGGGGTGTGAGTGGACGACGGCGAGGTGATCCTCGGCGTCCTCGTCGTACGGCGGTGCGACACGCTCCAGCCAGGCGTCGAGGTCGTCCTTGGAGATCTTCCGCAGGACGGCGTTGACGAATTTCGCGCGCCCGTCGCCGAGCACGACGCGCGCCAGCTCCACGCTCGCCGACACGGCGGCGTGGGTGGGGATGCGGGTGCCGAGCAGCTGGTGCGCGCCGAGGGCGAGTACGTCCAGTACGGGCGGGTCGACCTGGCGCAGCGGGCGGTCGATGCAGGCGGAGATGATCGCGTCGTACGTGCCCTGGCGGCGGAGCGTGCCGTAGACGAGCTCGGTCGCGAGCGCCGCGTCGCGGGTGTCGAAGTCGCCCGCCTCCCTGGCCTTCTTCAGGAGGGGCGGGAGCACGAGGTTGGCGTAGGCGGCGCGCTCGTCGACGGCCCGCAGTGCCTCGAAGGCGAGGATCCGCACGGGATCCTTCTTGGGACGGCGGTAGTTCTTGGAGGGACGGCGACGGGCCTGCTCGTTCAAAGGTGCTCCGCAAAGGTTCTACGCGTGAAAGATCGTAGGTGCTGCTTCTGGAAGGTCGAACAACTCAGCGTACGTCCGCGGCCCCGTCGGCCGCGCCGAGCCGCTCACCGGGGGCGATCCGCACTCCGCGCGCCCAGTCGGCCGCCCGCATCGGCTTCTTGCCTTGCGGCTGGACCCAGAGCAGTTCGACGGCGTACGAGCCGGTGCCGACGTGCACGGAGTTCTTGCCGACGGCGGGCTCCCCGGGGGCCAGGTCGGTGCGGTCGGTCACCGGCGCGAGCTGGATCAGCTTGAGGCGTTCACCTCGGAAGACGGTCCAGGCGCCGGGCGCGGGGGTGCAGCCGCGTACGACACGGTCGACGCGCAGCGCGGGCGCCGTCCAGTCGACCCGCGCGTCCTCGACGGTGAGCTTGGGGGCGAGCGTGATGCCGTCGGCGGGCTGCGTTACCGCCTTGAGCGTGCCGTCCTCGATGCCGTCCATGGTCGCGGCGAGCAGCCCGGCACCGGCGAAGGCGAGCCGGGTCAGCAGGTCGCCGCTGGTGTCGGTGGGCCGTACGTCCTCGGTGATCACGCCGTACACCGGACCGGAGTCGAGCCCCTCCTCGATGAGGAAGGTGGCGGCGCCGGTCGTCTCGTCCCCGGCCATGACCGCGTGCTGTACGGGGGCGGCGCCGCGCCACGCGGGCAGCAGCGAGAAGTGCAGATTCACCCAGCCGTGGGCCGGGACGTCGAGCGCGACGCGGGGCAGGAGCGCGCCGTAGGCGACGACGGGGCAGCAGTCCGGCGCGATCTCGCGCAGGCGGGTCAGGAACGCCTCGTCGCGGGGCCTGGCGGGCCGGAGGATCTCGATGCCCGCCTCTTTGGCGCGCTGTGCGACGGGGCTGGCGACGAGCCTGCGGCCCCGGCCGGCGGGCGCGTCGGGGCGGGTGACGACGGCGGCGACCTCGTGCCGGTCGGAGGCGATCAGTGCGTCCAGGGCGGGTACGGCGACCTCGGGGGTGCCTGCGAAGACGAGCTTCACTGCGGGACTTCCTCGCTCTCTCGTGCGGCTCTCACGGTCCGTCGGGTCCGCGTACCGGCACGGTCGAGGACGGACAGCGCACCAGTCTATGGGCCCGGACCGGGTCCGGCGGACCTGGTCCGGGCAGGGGGCGTACGGGAGCCCGCACGCCCCGCGCATATGCGCATACGCCCCCGCAGCGTGACCACAACGGCGGGTGGCGCGTTGTCAAGGGAGATTGACCACAAACGGGCCGCCCGGTGCGGCCCGATCCGTTTCAACGCCGGTTCGAGAGGCTTGTTCATGGCCGACCACGCAACCCACGACGCACAAGCCCGGGCAAATCTGCACCTGTTGGTGCGGGACATCGAGCGCGTCCGCCGGCAGGTGGACGCACTGCGCACCCTCACAGCCCAGTTGGGCAACGTCTACCGCCCGCGCCGTTCAGGCCCCTCGACGGGCTTCGTCGTCTACGGCCGGGCGCCAGCCCCGACCGTCCGTCTCGCGCAGGAGCTGCGGGACAGTGTCGAGAGCCTGGTGACGGCGGCCGTGGACTTCGATCGCTCGCTGGGCTTCTCGTGGGACGCGGTCGGCTCGGCGCTCGGTGTCACCAAGCAGGCGGTGCACCGCCGTTACGGTACGCGGCGGGCGGCCCAGCAGGCGGCCGTCGCCGAGGGGGACGGCCCGCAGGACGCCGCGCAGCCCCGCCCGCCGGTGCCGGTGCAGGGCGTCGTCCCGGCCGTGCCGGCGGCCCGGTCGATGCCACCGCAGCCGACGGTGGGGGCGCAGCCGCTGCGCGAGGAGGCGCGCCCGGGGGCGTTCCCCGGCCCGCGCAACGGCTGACGCCGGGACCTCCGTACATGAAGTCCTGACTTTCGGATCGCGCCGGACCCGCCGCGTCTGCGGCGGTTCCGGCGCCCGAGGGCGGCTCATCCGGCCCGTCAGCCGATGTCGGGGGGATCGATCCGGATCCGCACCGGGTCACCGCCACCCCGTGCCAGGCGGTTCGCCTGCGCCGACTTCAGGGCCGCCGCCAGCGCCGCGCCGCTTCCCGGCGGCACCCGCAGCAGCGCGCGCTCCCACACCTCGCCCGGCGGCGGGTCGCCGGTCCTGCGGGGCCGGGCCGGGTCGGTGACCGGCAGCGGCACGGGCCCCAGGATCTCGGCGTCGGGCGGCAGTTCGGCGGCGGTCAGGAACGCGGCCACCGCGTCCGGCCCCCCGGTCACCGCCGCCATCCGCGACACCGGCGGAAAGCCCAGCTCCGCCCGCTCGGCCAGCTCGCGCTGGGCGTGGCCGACGGGGTCCCACCGCACGAGAGCCTGCACGGGCCGGAGCGTCGGCTCGGCCACGACCACGACCGTGCCGCCGTCGGCCTGGCCCCGGACCAGCGAGGCGGCGTGCAGCCAGCGCCGCAGCGCCTCCTCCCCCGCCCTCAGGTCGGGCCGGCCGAGCATCGCCCAGCCGTCGAGGAGCAGCGCCGCCGCGTAGCCGCCTTCGGCGACGGGCTCGGCGCCGGGCGTGCTGACCACCAGCGCGGGACGGCCGGGGACGGTGTCGAGGATGTGGTCGCGGCCCGACGTACGCACCGGGACCGCCGGGAAGGCCCGGCCCAGCTCCTCCGCCGTACGCCGCGCCCCCACGACGCTGGCGCGCAGCCGCGTGCCGCCGCACTCCGCGCAGCGCCAGGCGGGCTCGCCGCGCCCGCACCACGCGCAGTGCAACTCCCGCTGCTCGGGCGCCTCCAGGGGTCCCGCGCAGTGGCGGCAGCGGGCGGGCGCCCGGCAGCGCTCGCAGCCAAGCCGGGGCACATAGCCGCGCCGGGGCACCTGCACGAGGACCGGGCCGGTCTTGAGTCCGTCCCGGACGGCCTGCCAGGCGAGACTCGGCAGCCGGGCCGCGCGCGCGGCCTCGTCGCGCGCCAGCTCGCCGTCGCCGACGGTCCGCACCAGGGGCGCGGCCGTGCGCAGCCGCTCCCGGTCGGCCGTCATGGGCAACGCCCAGCCCGTCTCGACCAGTTGGGCCGCCTCCACGGTGCAGCCCGTACTGCCCAGCAGGAAGGCGCACCTGTCGTGCGCGGCGCGCAGCAGCAGGACCTCGCGGGCGTGCGGCAGCGGCGCGTGCTGTTCGCTGTGGCTGGAGTCGCCGTCGTCCCAGATGGCGACGAGCCCGAGGTCCCGTACGGGAGCGAACATGGCGGCGCGGGTCCCCACGACGGCCCGCACCGCGCCGCGCCGGACGGCGAGCCACTGGCCGTACCGCTTCTGCGGCCCCGTCTCGGCGGTGAGCAGCGCGTGGTGTCCCTCGCCGAGCAGGGCCGTGAGCGCGGTGTCGACGCGCGCCGCCACCCGGCCGTCCGGCACGACGACGAGCGCCCCCCGGTCCGAGGCGAGCGTCGCCGCGACGGCCCGCGCCAGCTCGTCCGCCCAGTGCGGTCCGGGCAGCGCGGTCCACACCGCCCGTGGGGCGCCGCCGTCGGCGAGCGCGGTCAGGAAGGCCGCGCCCTTCGCGTACCGCTCCCAGGTGCCCGTCTCCGGTCTGTCCGGCGCGGGCAGTCGTTCGGGCGACGGCTTGGCCTCCGCGCGCGCGTTCCTCGGCGGCACCGCCAGTTGCAGTACGTCGGCGAGGCTGCCCGCGTAACGGTCGGCGACGGCCCGCGCGAGCCCCAGCAGCTCGGCCCCGAGCACGGGCTCCGGCGACACCACACCGGCCAGCGCGGCGAGCGGCCCGGCGTAGTCGGACTCGGCCAGCCGCTCGACGACGAACCCGTCGATCAGCCGC
>NZ_JARJHW010000244.1:0-9354 GCF_040560175.1 Streptomyces panacea | reverse complement strand
ATCCCGTCCGGCGGATCTTCGGGGTCAGCCGGACAGGACCCAGGACCCTCTAGCCGCGGCCTGCCGCCGCCGGAGCGGACGCGCCCTGGGTGAGGGGGCGCAGCATGCGGCCCGCCACCTGGACCCGGGACGTGCAGCCCAGTTTCTGCATCACCTTGCGCATGTGGTTCACCGCCGTCCACTCCGCGATCCCCAGCCTGCGGGCCACCTCCCGGTTGGTCAGCCCCTCCGTCACGAGCATCGCGACCTCGTGTTCCCGCCGGGTCAGCGAGCCGACGAGGTCCGTGGGGCGTGGCCGGTGTCCGGCCGGTTCGATCGAGGCAAGGGCCAGGGCGACCGCCTCGTCCGGTGTGCACCGGCCGCCCTCCTGCCAGGCCGTGTCGAAGGCGCTGTGGCCCATCCGTTCGCCGACCTGGCCGAGCAGGGTCGGGCTGACGGCCTCCGGCTGGCCCGCCAGGGTGTCGCCGACCCGGCGGCGGAGCGCGTCCGCTGCGCCGAGCAGTCGCGCCGCCCGCTCCCACACCGCCGCCGTGCGGCCGTACTTGTGGGTGAGGAGTTCGGCCAGGACCGCCAAACCCCGCGCCACTTCCGGCAGATCGCCCCGGTCGTGCAGCAACAGCAGTGCCCGGCAGGCGAGTTGTTCGGCCCGGTCGTAATCGCCCTGGGCCCCCGTCAGGCCCGCGAGCGTCAGCTTGGCGCGGGCCGCCGAGCGGGCGTCCTCCGCCCGCTCGAAGATCCGTACCGCCTCTGTCGCGTGCCGCGCCGCCGACGCCGTGTCCCCCCTGTCCCGGCGGACCTCCGCGAGGCGGGCCAGCACCGCCCCCCGGCACCACTGGCCACCGCCGCGCGGGTCCAGGTCCGCCAGCACCAGCGTCAGCAGGTTCTCGGCGGCGGGGAGGTTGCGCTCGATCTGGGCGAGCCTGGCCAGGTGCCGGCGTACGGTCGCGATCCCCGGGCCGTCGGCCAGCTCCGTGTACGCCGCCGACGCCTCCTCCAGCCAGGGCCTGGCGCCCATGGGGTCGTCCGTCAGGAGCAGCGCCTCACCGAACGCCTCCAGCGTGGCGAGCCGTACCCGGAGCCGTTCGACACCGAGGCGCAGGGCGGCGGACAGCCAGTGTGTGGCACTCTCCGCCTCGCCGCGCAGCAACCAGTACGGCTGGGCCGCTGTCGCCAGCGTCGCCACCGCCTCGCCGTTGCCCGTCCCGGCCAGGAACTCCAGCGCGGCGAGCACGTCCTGGTGCCAGTGACCGAACTGCTCCAGCGCCGCCGCCTGCCCCGGCCCCGCCAACTCACTTCGGATGCCGTGCAGTTGGCGGACGAAGAAGATGGCGTGGTCGGCCCGGACGGGCCCCAGCGCGTCCTGCCGCCCGAGGTGTGCCAGGGCCTCGGCCCGGGACCTGCGCAGCATCCAGAACCGGATGCTGCCGTCCCGCTGCTCCTCGGTGAGCAGCGCGCTGTGGTCGACCATCTCCTCCAGCGCCTGCCGGGTGACGTCCAGCGGGAGTTCGAAGACCCCCGCGGCCTCGGCGACCCCGAAGCTCTCGGTGAACACCCCGAGCCGCACGAGGAGTTCGACAGCCGCCGGCGGAAGTCCCAGTGTGTCCACCCCGGCCCCGGGACCCGCCGCCGCTTCCGTGCCGACTCCCGCGCCGGCGAGCGCGAGCACGCCCGTGCCAGCGCCCGTATTCACGCCCGTACCCGCGCTCAGTTCGTCCAGCAGCGCGCGCGGCGAGCTGACCTTCAGCCGTGACGCGGCCAGTTCGATCGAGAGCGGCAGCCCGTCGAGCGTCCGGCAGAGCCTGGCGACGGTCTCCCGGTTCTCCTGCGTGAGCCGGAATCCGGGCCGTACCGCCTTCGTACGGTCCACCAGCAGGCGTACGGAGTCGACCTGCCCCAGCCGGCCCAGGTCGGCCGTGTCGTGCGGCGTGGGCACCGCCAGCGGGAGGAGCGGGACGCGGTGTTCGCCGTACATCCCGAGCACCTGGGTCCCGACGGTCAGCAGGCACAGCCGCCGGGCCACCGCGGCGACCGCCTCCCACAGCCCGGCGATGCCGTGCGGGGGCCGGTTGCCGCAGTCGAGTACGAGCAGGAAGTCCCGCCCGCCGAGGTGGTCCCGCAGCAGATCGAGCGGAGCGTCGTCCGCGCCGTCCGCGCCGTCCGGCGTCAGCTCCAGCGCCTCCGCGACCGCGCGGGCGAGCCCGCCGTCGGGGTCCGTGTCCACCAGCCGGAGCATGTCCAGTTCCACATAGCGTCCGCCGTCGGCGAAGTCTCCGCAGATCTGCTCGAAGAGCGCGTCGGCCAGCCTGCTCTTGCCCACACCCACCGGCCCGGTGAGTGTGAGGATCTGTCCGTTCGGGGCGGCGGCACGGGCCTTGAGATCGGCCAGTTCCGCCTCCCTGCCGACCCGGGAGGTGAGCGCGTAGCGCGCCCGCTGGTGCGTGGACGGGCCCGTGGACGGACTCCGGGACGGACTCCTGGACGCGGTCGTGGACGGGCCGGTGAACCGCGTGGGGTGCCCCGCCGGGTCCCCGCCCGTCCGCCGCACCGGTTCGACGATCCGTATCGTTCCCTTTGTTCCTTCGTTGCTCTGTGCGCGCATTTCGGCCCCCGTGGCTCAGATAGGTCGCACGAATGACTTGATGTCTCACTCTCCCCAGGAACCTCACAGGCCCCGTCCAACGATTGGTCAAGGCTCGGTCAGTGAACGCTCACCGACAGCTCGCCCGGCCGCCCACGCGACGGAGCGCGCTTCCCTCCGCGCACACGAAAGCCGCCCGGCCCACCGGGAGTCCGGCGAGCGGGCGGCCACAGGTCGACGCGTTTATCAGGAGCGCGCGGTCCGCACCGGGCCCTCCGTGACGGCGGGGCTCCGCCGCCGCGACAGGATCCGCTCCGCCGCCAACTCCCCCGCCTGCACGGCGGCTTCGCTCGTCGGCCGCTGGAAGACCCAGTCCCCGGCGAACTCGACCGCCCGCGAGGGCCGGTCCAGGAAGGCGCCCTGGAGCCGCAGCGCGTCCGGGGTGGCCTCGGGGGCCGCGTACGGGAATCGGTGCACGTACGACGCGCGCAGCGCCGTACGCAGCTCGGGCACGTACTTCGTGGCGCGCCCGAGCAGCGCCTCGACGACCTCCTCGTCGGGGCGGTCCATCAGCTCGTCGGTGGCGCGTGCCGCCGTCAGCATGCTGACCAGTCCCTGACCGCGCGGCGCCCGGTTGGCGGCCTTGAAGTGCTCGAAGGTCAGGCCGGCCAGATAGCCGTCCTCCTTCTCCGGGATGAGCAGCGCGTAGACCTTCTTCGTACCGCGCGACTGACGGACCGCCAGGGGGCGGTCGACCGGACAGGTCACGCGGATCATGCGGGAGTACGACGTGGCGTCCAGGAAGGGGAGTTCGGTGGCGGGCGCCGACGGATACAGCTTCCGGGCGACGGGCGCGGGCACCGCGAGTACGGCCTCGCGGGCCGTCACCACCGTGCCGTCGGCGAAAACCAGCCGTACGCCCCCGTCGGGGCTCTCCGTCACCTCCTGGACCGCTCTCCCCCTGTGCACGGTCAGCCGCTCCGCGACCTTCCGGGCGAGGGCGTCCATCCCGTCGCGGTAGGTGCGCCAGCCGTGCAGCCCCCGGGTGGCGACCATCGTGGCGACCAGCGGCGCGACGCAGGAGCGCCGGGTGTCCCAGGCCCAGCCGGTGCTCGCCGCCGGCTGGAGCAGATAGTCGTGCAGGTCCGGGTGCTTGCCGTCGACGAACTCGGCGACCGTACGCAGCCCGAGCGGACTCTCCCCCGGCCGCCGCGTGCTGACCTTGCCCAGGGCCGGCAGCAGCCCGGCCAGCATCCCGGTCATGGCCATCCGGCCGCCGGGCGACAGCCCGGCACCGGTGAGGGTGCCCACCCAGTGCCCGCTGCCCGCGTGCGCCTTGCCGTCCCGCCAGACACCGGCCAGGCTGCCGACCTTCAGCACCCCGCCGTCGCGGTCGAGGCGGACGTCCTTGATCAGCCGCCAGGTGGCCGGGTAGCCGTGCGAGGCCAGGGTCTCGGTGCCCGTCTCCACCAGCCAGCCGTCCTCCTTCCGCGCCCGCATCCGCCCGCCGACGTCGCTGTCGGCCTCGAAGACCTCCGGCGCACGGCCGGCCTCCTTCAGCCGGTACGCGGCGGTGAGACCGGCGATCCCGCCCCCGACGACGGCCACATCGACGTGCGTGGCGGTGTCTGCGTCTGCGTCTGCCATGGCTGCTGTGCTCCTCTCGACTTCGTCCTCAATCGCCGGACGGCTTGAAACACCCGGCGAGCGCGCGGTCTACGTCCAGCGCCCCGTCCCGTACGTCTCCTCGCCCAGCAGCCGCTCGCGCAGCTCGACCCGGCGCACCTTGCCCGTGCTCGTACGCGGGATCTCCTCCAGCGGCAGTACCCGGGGCGCGCCCAGCGCCGGCAGGTCGGCGGTGGCGCGCCGCCACTGCGCCTCGTCCAGCGAGCCGTCCCGGGTGCACACGACGGGCAGCGGGAGCCGGCCCGGGATACCGATCACGGCGGCCTCCAGCAGCTCCGGCAGCCGGTCGGCCAGTACGTCCTCCAGCTCGATGCAGCTCATGCCGGGGATCACGTCCACCTCGCGGTCCAGCAGCCGGAAGGCGCCCGCGGCGGTGCGCAGGCCGTAGTCGCCGGTGTTCCACCACTTGCCGCGCGCCTTGTCGTTCCAGCGCCGCTGCTCGCCGAGGTAGCCGATGCAGCGCCCGTCGGTACGGGTGAGCAGCACGCCGGGCTCGCCGTTGGGGACCGGCTCCATCGTCGCCGGGTCCACCACCTTCATCCCGGTGAAGCCGGGGATCGGGCGCCCGACGTCGCGCGTCGTGGGGTGCCGGCCGCCCTTCGCCGCCAGCGCCCTGCGGGTGAGCAGCCGGAAGGTCATGGGGCCGGTCTCCGACTGGCCCCAGCCCTGGAGCCAGGCCGGGAAGCGCCGCTTGCTCGCGTGCAGGAAGCGGCGGACCGTGGGTGGGTGGATGGCGTCGAAGGTGCTCACGTAGAGCCTTACGTCCGCGTACAACTCCGGTCGCTTCTCCGCCAGTTCCTGCCAGCCGACGTACGTGGCGGGCAGCGCCTCCAGATAGGTCGGCCGCCGCTTCTCGAACATCCGCTCCGCCGTGGCCGGTTGGGCGTCGGCGAGCAGCATCGCGTCCTTCGGCTCCAGCTTCAGCGTGCCGGTGCTCCAGGTGATCATCCGCATGTGGTTGAAGGGGGTTGCGGTGGCCACCGTGTCGGAGCGCTTCATGGCGACGATCGGGAAGCGCAGCGACTCGGTGCGGCCGAGGTGCCCGAGGACGGTGTCGACGGAGTGCACCACCAGCTTCGGGACCCCGGTGGTGCCGGAGGTGTGGGTGGCGACCATGGGCTCGTAACCCGCCGTACGGAACACCTTCGGGGCAGGCGCCCCGCGCAGGTCGTCCAGCGCGACCGTGCCGGGGAGCGCGGCGCCGACGGTCAGCGTGCGCGGGACGAAGGACTTCAGGTCCACGCCCTGCTCGTCGGCGGATCCGAGGATGCCGGCGGTGGTGACGAGCAACTGCGCCTCGGCGCGCTTCAGTACGGTGCCGAGCGTCTGGGCCGGGAGGCTGCCCGCGATCAGCACGGGCAGACCGCCGAAGCGGGCGGTGGCGCAGGCGAGGATCAGATAGTCCCAGTGGTTGTCCTTGGCGATGGCGACCCGGTCGCCGGGGCGTGCCCCCGCCTCGTACAGCAGGCCGGCGGTCTCCTGGACCAGCTCGGCGAGACCGGCGACGGTGAACTCGGTGCCCGCGTCCGGGGCGATGTCGAAGGGGCGGCTGAGATGGAAGCGGGTGGCTCGGCCCGCCCGTGCGTGTTCGTCGAAGAGCAGACCGAGTCCGGTCGGTTCGTTCCTGGTGCCCATGTCTGTGTGTCCTGTCCGGAGTTCGGGCCGGCGCCCCGCTGGGGAACGGGGCCGCGGCCGTCGCCCCTCAGCTCGCGAAGTGGATGAGGTTGGCCAGGACGATGCCGGCGACGCCCGTCCGGAACGCCACCACTCCTCGCCTGCGTGCCAGCAGTGCGTCGCCGTTACGGCCGAAAGAGGTGAACTGGCGCAGCCGCAGGGCCATTTCGGGCAGCAGGGCGGCGAAGAACCACCACGGCGCCCAGCCCACGGCCGACGCTCCGACGGTCAACAGCAGGTCGGCGGCGGAGAGCGCGCCGATGAAGATCAGATTGCCGCGGGCCGAGGCGTGCACCGCGACGGTGCTGCGGCCGACGGCGGCGTCCCCGCTGATGTCCTTGGTGTTGGAGTAGCAGGAGACGAGGATCTGCCAGAGACCGAACAGCACCGCCTGCACGAGCACGATGGCGGGCAGCTGGCCGGTGACGAAGCCGTACGGCGCGACGACGATGACCAACGGGCAGCCCATGATGAGGACTTCGCCCAGGCCCCGGTAACTGAGCTTGAGACCCCAGGAGTACTGGAAGCCGGCGAACAGGACCAGCCCGGTCACGACCAGCGCCCACATCGGCCGCTCGGGAGCGGTGACGGCCGAGGCCGTCCAGAGGACCGTGCCCCAGAGCAGGCTCAGATACCCGAACCGGGTGGCCTGGGGAACGCTCAGTGCCCCGGTGAGCAGGGGCTTGCGCTCCAGTGGCCGCAGCGGAGTGCCGCCGGTGCCGAGGTAGTTGGCGCGGTCGCTGCCGTCCCTGATGCCGTTGACGTCGTCGAGAGCCATGACGGCGGAGATGACGCCGATCTCACCCAGGAGGAAGAGAAGCAACGTGGTCAGGGTGTCGGGCGCGAACCGCGCACTGCCCGCGAGCGCGGTCCACAGCACGAGCATGCTGAGGTAGTAGTCGAGGACGAACTCGAACTTGGCGAGCCGCGCGTACGCGACGAAGCGGCCTCGGGCCCCGGAGGCGGGTGCGGCACCGGGCGCGGGGTCCGTACCGGAGGCGGACGCGGTGCCTGTGCCGGCGTCGGCGTCGGCCGGTGCGCCGGTGCGGGAGCGCGTAACGCTTACGGGGTCCGTGCCGGAGGCCGACGCGGAACGCGTACCGCCCCGCACATCACCGCGGACGGCGCCGGAAGCGCCCCCGCCCCCGACATACGTGCGGCCGTCGGTGTCCGAGCCGGAGGCGGACGCCGGGCGGGCCGCCGTCTCGGCAGCCGTACGGGAACCCGCGGCGGACGCCGTACCGGTGACGGCACCGGAAGCGGACCGGGCAACCACGCCGGAAGGCGAACCCGCACCGGAAGCAGACCCGGCAACCACACCGGAGACCACCCCACCCCCGCCGGACGGCGCACCCGCGCCAGAAGCAGACCCGGCAACCACACCGGAAGGCGAACCCGCACCGGAAGCGGACCCGGCAGCCACGCCCGAGACCACCTCACCCCCGCCGGACGGCGAACCCGTGGATGTTGCATCCATGTCCTCTCCCCTCTCCCTTCCGCCGTCGTCCCGGATCAGCCGGCCGTCGTCAGCTTTCCCGCCGTCGTCAGTTTTTCGGCGGCCCGGATGCCCGAGAGCATCGCCGCCTCCGAGATCGGCGCCGTGAAGTAGTCGCCCGCGAAGACCACCGGCGCGTGCTGGAGTCCGATGACCCGTGCCGACATCCGGTAGCGGCCCGGCGCCGGCAGGGGCATCGCGTGGGGGCGTACGGCGATCTCGAACGGCTCCGCGTCGGTGGGGAAGTCCGGCCACAACTTGGTGACCAGCCGGGTCGTCTCCGCGTACTGCTCCTCCGGCGACAGCGCGAGCAGCCGGCGCGTCTCGGCGCGGCCCGGGTAGACGAAGGCCAGGTGCTTGTCGACGGAACGCCCCTGCGCGTCCTTGACCTTGCGCGGGAAGGTGATGATCGTCTTCACCGGCGGGTCGTCCGCGCCCGCCGCCACGATGTGCGCCTCGGACGGCATGCTGCTGAAGTCGACCAGATACGACACCGACAGCGCGGGCTCGTACACCTGGGTCTCCAGGAACTCGCGGGTGTCGCGGCCCACGATGTCGTTCGGCAGCGCGGCCGTCAGCTTCGCCGCGACCGGCGCGGTCGTGGCGACCACGACATCGTCGAAGACCTCGGAGTGGCTCTCGCCGTCCGCCGACCGGGCGGTGATGTGGACCCGGCCGTCCGTCACCTGAAGGTCGGTGACCTCGTGTTCGAGCCGGATGTCGGCGCCCTCGGCGTTGCGCTCGGCGATGACCTCCATGCCGTTGCGGAACACGTAGAACTTCGCGCCGGCGACCTGCGCCTGCATCGCCCGTACGTGCGCGGCGGAGACGTCCTCGCAGCGCCACAGCCAGAACGACTCGATCTCCGGCCGCAGCAGATTGTCGAAGCCGCGCTGCGACAGGCTCTTGCGCGCGTACTCCGCCGCCGTCGTGCCGTCGTCGAACGGCGCGAGCTTGACCGGGTCGAAGATGTCGAGCTGCTTGCGCTTGAGCGTCTCCTTCAGCGTCCCGGTGAGGAAGCCGATCCGGTCCCGGAGGCCGACGTGCTTGTACGTGAGCAGGCTGCGCAGCGAGTCGGAGAGCAGCTCGGCGGGCTCGCCCTTGTCCACGACGATGACGTTGTTGGACATCTCCACGAGCTGGTCCTCAAGCCCGTACTCGCGAATTCGCTCGAACATCAGCTTGTAGAAGCTGGTGAACCAGAGGTTGATGCCGACGGAGGGCTCGATCTCCGGACGGTGCCACGAACGGGCCCGGCCGCCGAGTCCGGCGGCGGCCTCGAATATGACCACCTCGCGGCCCGCCTTGACCAACTCCTTGGCGGCGGCGCAGCCGGCCATCCCTCCGCCGATGACAGCGGTCCTCTCACGCTGGCTCATTCGCTTTCCCCTCCAGGGAATGGTCTCGGATTGCCCTCGACGGTTGTCGCCTGTTGTCGCCGCAATTTAGGAGGGGGAAGCGGCCGTTAGATATAGCAGTCATCCAGGGAATGACCCGCATACACCTGTCATTGTGCGCATTCACGCGCTGGGGGACCGTAGTCGGGGAGCATGCCGCCCAACTGCCTTACGGTGGCCGGTCCGCGCGCCGCGCGGTGGATCGATCGCGTCCGGCCGGGGGCTCAACCTCGGCCGTTTCGCGGCGGGTTGTCATTGCCAGTGGGCTCGCGCGCTCCCTACCTTGATCGTGTGAACGGGACCGACACGCCGCCCCCAGAAACGGCGTTCCCCCTCGAAAGGTTGCCGAATGTTCGCCTCACTGGCCAGATTCACCACACACCGCAGCAAGCTGGTCCTGTATCTCTCCGGTGTGCTCCTGGTGCTCGCGGGAGCGCTGGGCGGTGGCGTGATATCGGCTCTCTCCGCCGGTGGATTCACCGACGAGTCGACCGAATCCGCGCGGACGGCCGAGGTCCTTGACT
>NZ_JARJHW010000243.1:0-9367 GCF_040560175.1 Streptomyces panacea | reverse complement strand
ACCCCTCCGAAGGCCCCGCACCCCGGGCAGCCCGCCGCAGGCGCGAACCCGGCCAACGAACCCGCACCCCAACCCCGCAACCCCGCCGGAGGCGAACCCGCACCCCGGACAGCCCGCCGCAGGCGCGGACAGCCACCCGGCCCACCGGACAGGACCCCGCAACGGCACAGCGTCAGGCGTCCTCGCGGCGCACCGACAGCAGGTCCTCCAGTTGTTCCTCGCGTGCCTGCGCCGCCACGAACAGCAGTTCGTCCCCCGCCTCCAGCGTCTCCTCCGCGTGCGGTGTCAGCACCCGTGAGCCCCGGATGATCGTCACCAGCGACGTGTCCTCCGGCCAGATCACGTCCCCGACCTGAGTCCCCGTCACCGCCGACTCCGGCGGCAGTGTCAGCTCCACGAGGTTCGCGTCGCCGTGGCTGAAGCGCAGCAGCCGTACGAGATCGCCGACGCTCACCGCCTCTTCCACCAGCGCCGACATCAGACGCGGCGTCGAGACCGCGACGTCCACGCCCCACGACTCGTTGAACAGCCACTCGTTCTTCGGGTTGTTGACGCGGGCGACCACCCTCGGTACGCCGTACTCCGTCTTGGCCAGCAGCGAGACGACCAGGTTGACCTTGTCGTCGCCGGTCGCCGCGATCACGACGTTGCAGCGCTGGAGCGCCGCCTCGTCGAGCGAGGTGATCTCGCACGCGTCGGCCAGCAGCCACTCCGCCATCGGGACCCGCTCGACCGAGATGGCGGTGGGCGCCTTGTCGATCAGCAGGATCTCGTGGCCGTTCTCCAGCAGCTCGCCCGCGATGGAACGACCCACCGCGCCTGCTCCGGCAATCGCGACGCGCATCAGTGACCGCCCTCCTCAGGACCCTCGGCGAAAGCCGCCTCGACCTTCTGGATCTCGTCCGTACGCATCATCACGTGGACGAGGTCGCCCTCCTGGAGCACCGTCTGCGACGTGGGCAGCATGGCCTCGCCGAGCCGGGTGAGGAACGCGACGCGTACCCCCGTCTCCTCCTGGAGAGTGCTGATCTTGTGGCCGATCCAGGCGGCCGACGTGTGGACCTCGGCGAGCTGTACGCCGCCGCTCGGGTCACGCCACAGCGGCTCCGCGCCGGACGGCAGCAGCCGCCGGAGCATCTGGTCGGCGGTCCAGCGGACGGTCGCCACGGTCGGGATGCCGAGCCGTTGGTAGACCTCGGCGCGCCGGGGGTCGTAGATGCGCGCGGCCACGTTCTCGATGCCGAACATCTCGCGGGCCACCCGGGCGGCGATGATGTTCGAATTGTCCCCGCTGCTGACCGCGGCGAACGCGCCCGCGTCCTCGATGCCCGCGTCGCGCAGGGTGTCCTGGTCGAAGCCGACGCCGTTGACACGCCGCCCGCCGAAGCCGGAGCCGAGCCGGCGGAACGCCGTGGGGTCCTGATCGATGACCGCGACCGTGTGCCCCTGCCGCTCCAGGCTGGTCGCGAGCGCGGCTCCCACTCGGCCGCAGCCCATGATGACGATGTGCACGTCCTCTTTACCCCGCAGTCCTGTTCGCCGAGCTGACCTGCGTAAACACCTGGTTCACTCTCTCTTCTCCGTGCGCCGGGCCACGGACGGGACAACCGTACGGGGCGCCGCCCGGGACTGAGCTTATGCGTCCGCGCCCGCCGTGCCGTCACCCGTGTCGGGGAGACGGCGGGGGAGGCCGCGACGGAGTCCCGGCGTCGCCGGCCGTGACCCCGGAAAGGGGCGCCGGGGCCCCGGGCCCCGCGTCGGCGGGGTGGTGCTTCGTACGGCGCCTTCCGGACCGCTTACGATCCTCATCGTGCCGAAACTGACCGACGTGCCCAAACGGATCCTGATCGGCAGGGCGCTGCGTAGCGACAGGCTGGGAGAAACGCTCCTTCCTAAACGCATCGCACTGCCCGTCTTCGCTTCCGACCCGCTTTCCTCGGTGGCCTACGCGCCGGGGGAAGTTCTCCTGGTGCTCTCCATCGCGGGCGCGTCGGCGTACCACTTCAGCCCCTGGATCGCCCTGGCCGTCGTGGTCCTGATGTTCACCGTCGTCGCCTCCTACCGCCAGAACGTGCACGCCTACCCGAGCGGCGGCGGCGACTACGAGGTCGCCAACACCAACCTCGGACGCAAGGCCGGTCTGACCGTCGCGAGCGCGCTCCTCGTCGACTACGTCCTGACCGTGGCCGTGTCGATCTCCTCCGGCGTGGAGAACCTCGGCTCGGCGGTCCCCTTCGTCATCGAGAACAAGGTCCTGTGCGCGATCGGGATAATCGTCATCCTGACGCTGATGAATCTGCGCGGCGTACGGGAGTCGGGCAAGCTCTTCGCCATCCCGACGTACATCTTCGTCACCGGCGTCTTCATCATGATCGCGTGGGGCGCCTACCGCGGGTTCGTGCTCAACGACACCATGGACGCGCCGACGGCCCACTTCGAGATCAAGGCGGAGGAGGGCGGCCTGGCCGGCTTCGCGCTGGTCTTCCTGCTGCTGCGCGCGTTCTCCTCCGGCTGCGCGGCCCTCACCGGCGTCGAGGCCATCAGCAACGGCGTCCCCGCCTTCCGTAAGCCCAAGAGCAAGAACGCGGCGACGACCCTCGCGCTGATGGGCACCCTGGCCGTCACCATGTTCTGCGGCATCATCGGCCTGGCGATGGCCACCGATGTGAAGATGGCCGAGTTCCCGGGCAGGGACCTGATCCGCGACGGTGTGCCGGTGGGCGAGGGCTATGTCCAGGACCCGGTCATCACCCAGGTCGCCGCCGCCGTCTTCGGCGCGGACACCTTCTTCTTCGTCCTGCTCGCCGCGGCCACCGCGCTCGTACTGTTCCTGGCCGCCAACACCGCGTACAACGGCTTCCCGCTGCTCGGCTCGATCCTCGCGCAGGACCGCTACCTGCCGCGCCAGCTCCACACCCGCGGCGACCGCCTCGCCTTCTCCAACGGCATCGTGCTGCTGGCCGGCGCCGCGATCCTGCTGGTGTGGGTGTACGGGGCCGACTCGACCAAGCTGATCCAGCTCTACATCGTCGGTGTCTTCGTCTCCTTCACCCTCAGTCAAACGGGCATGGTCCGGCACTGGAACCGCCATCTGCGGACGGAGCGCGACAAGGCCAAGCGCCGCCACATGATCCGCTCCCGCGCGATCAACACCTTCGGCGCCTTCTTCACCGGGCTCGTCCTGATCGTCGTACTGGCCACCAAGTTCACGCACGGGGCATGGGTCGCCCTGCTCGGCATGGTGATCTTCTACGGGACGATGTCCGCGATCCGCCGGCACTACGACCACGTCGCGCGGGAGATCGCCGCCGCCGAGGGCCCGAGCGGCGACGGCGTACGGCCGTCCCGCGTGCACACCATCGTGCTGGTCTCCAAGGTCCACAAGCCGACGCTGCGCGCCCTGGCGTTCGCGAAACTGACCCGCTCGGACCGGCTGGAGGCGCTCAGCATCAACGTCGACGCGGCCGAGACGAAACAGCTCAAGGAGGAGTGGGAGCGGCGCGGCATCAACGTGCCGCTGAAGATCCTCGACTCCCCGTACCGGGAGATCACCCGGCCGGTCATAGAGTACGTACGGGGTCTGCGCACCGAGAATCCGCGCGACGTGGTCAGCATCTTCATCCCCGAGTACGTGGTCGGCCACTGGTTCGAGCAGGTACTGCACAACCAGAGCGCGCTGCGGCTCAAGGGGCGGCTGCTCTTCACACCGGGCGTGATGGTGACCTCGGTGCCGTACCAGCTGGAGTCCTCCGAGGTCGCGAAGAAGCGCGCGCGGCGACGGGCGGACTGGACCGCGCCGGGCTCGGTGCGGCGGGGGCCGGTGGACACGCGGCCGAAGAAGGAGCCGACGGAGAAGCCCTGAGGGATTCGGTGTGGCGATGACCGGTGCCGCCCGCACGTAGACTGACTGGCTGCCGTCCCGCCCCGCCCATCGTTTTGGAGCCCCGCCCCTCATGCAGACAGAACCGCAGCCCTCAGAGCAGCCTTCGGAGCAGGCTCCGGAAGGGGCCTCAGAGGGGACGCCGGAGCGGGCTTCACTGGTCGGGGACGAGTACGAGGTCGAGGTCGGCCCCGTCGCGCACGGCGGCCACTGCATCGCCCGCACCGACGAGGGCCGGGTGCTCTTCGTACGCCACGCGCTGCCCGGCGAGAAGATCATCGCGCGCGTGACCGACGGCGACGAGGGCTCGCGCTATCTGCGCGCCGACGCGGTCGAGATCATCGACGCCTCCAAGGAACGCGTCGAGGCCCCCTGCCCCTACGCGGGCCCCGGCATGTGCGGCGGCTGCGACTGGCAGCACGCCAAGCCGGGCGCGCAGCGCCGCCTCAAGGGCGACGTCATCACCGAACAGCTCCAGCGACTGGCCGGGCTCACCCCGGAGGAAGCGGGCTGGGACGGCACGGTCATGCCCGCCCCCGGCGACAAACTGCCCGCCGGTGAGGTGCCCCAGTGGCGTACGCGCGTGCAGTACGCCGTCGACGCCGACGGCCGGGCCGGGCTCCGCAAGCACCGCTCGCACGAGGTACAGCCCGTCGACCACTGCATGATCGCCTCCGAGGGCGTCAGCGAACTCGGCGTCGAGAAGCGCGAATGGCCCCAGATGGCCTCGGTCGAGGCGATCGCGGCCTCCGGCTCCGGCGACCGTCAGGTGATCCTCGCCCCCCTCAAGGGCGGCCGGCTCCCGCTGGTCGAGCTGGACAAGCCGGTGTCCGTCCTGCGCGTGGAGGAGCACGACGGGGGAGTGCACCGCGTCCACGGCCGCGCCTTCGTCCGCGAACGCGCCGACGACCGCACCTGGCGCATCGGCATGGGCGGCTTCTGGCAGGTCCACCCGAAGGCCCCCGAGGTACTGGTGGAGGCCGTGATGCAGGGCCTGATGCCGCGCAAGGGCGAGACGGCGCTCGATCTCTACTGCGGGGTCGGCCTCTTCGCGGGGGCGATCGCCCAACGCGTCGGCGAGACGGGCGCGGTGCTCGGCATCGAATCCGGCCGCCGCGCGGCGGAGGACGCCCAGTACAACCTCCAGGACCTGCCCCGGGTCCGCATCGAACACGGCAAGGTCGACACGGTCCTGCCCCGCACCCAGATCACCGAGACGGACCTGATCGTCCTGGACCCCCCACGCGCGGGCGCCGGCAAACAGGTCGTCAACCACCTGGCGGGCCTGGGCGCCCGCCGCATCGCGTACGTGGCCTGCGACCCGGCGGCACTCGCCCGCGACCTGGCGTACTTCCGCGACGCGGGCTACAAGCCGCGGACGCTGCGGGCGTTCGACCTGTTCCCGATGACGCACCATGTGGAGTGCGTGGCGATTCTGGAGCCGGTGAAGAAGGACGCCTGACCTGCGGTTGCGTGCGTGCGCACTATGTGCGGTGTGGGTGTTATGGGCGATATCTTGACGCTCATTTGACGCTCGTTCTGATGGGTCATCAGACGCGTTGCCCCGCTGGTCAGGTGCCTCCTGGCTGGGCGGGAATGGCAGGATGCCGGGAATTTCGTGATGCAGAGCGGCCCCACTCGGTCACCCGCGCAGAGTGGCGGTAGGTTCTTCGTCTGCTGGCGATGCACGGCTTCCACCGCTTCTGAGCTGCAGAGACGGAGGGAAATGCTAGGCAAAAACCCGTGTGGGGCCGTCCTCGATCCGGATCTTGCCCTTGGCGGAGTGGGCAGCACCGGGTGTCGAGCGGGCCGCCGAAGAGGGGCACCGTCGTGAATGACAACACCGCCGACAACCCCTGGTCGCGTTCGTGACGTGGATGCTGCGCGAGGGCCAGCAGAACGGAAAGGGCTACGCCCCCAGTTCCGCCAGCACTCACCTCGCGGCCGGCGTCGTCGGACTACGCCAGCGCAAGGTGACGGTCAGCGGCAACGACCAGTCCGAGGCCCGCACTGAGCTGGGTGACAACGAGACCGTGCGGGCGGCGGCCCGATGACGGACGTGCGCGAGGACGACGACGCGACCGCCCGGGCGTTCATCGCCTACTAGCTGCACGACGTCGCCGCGAACGCCGCCGAGCACGGGCACCCCGCGCTCGTCGAGGCGGCGACCGCGGGCGCACCGCATGAGGGCGAGTACCTCGGCGTGCCGGTCGGCTCCGAGTCCGAGCGGGTTGTCAGCGGCACGCTCGACGTCGCCGCGGCGCAGGCGGTGCTGACCGTTTATCCACTCCTGCAGCAACGTGCGGGCCTCGTCGGGAGTGATGTCCAGTGCGGCGGCCATCTCGTACCAGGTCGCCCCCATCTCCATCGCCTCACGGATCCTGCTGCCGCGCTGCACTTCGATCATGCGGTGCATGGACTCGCGCGGAGCGATGGTCGCGAGCGCGTCGCCGAGATTGCCGCGCTCGACCTCATACGGGAAGTCCTCGGGCAGGGAGCGCGCCTGCAACCGGTCGTCATGCTCCCACCTCCCGCTCGACGAGGGCCCGGAGGCCATCGAGGCCGTCGGCCGACACGAGGCCAGCGGCATGTGGGGCCGCTTCGACAAGAACCGCGCCGACGACGGCTGGCGCGCCTTCACCACCGACCCCAAGAAGCACTCGCTGGGCTGGTCGGCGCGGTACCGCGCCGGCCACGGCCGGACCGTGCTGCTCGTGCGCGACGGCGACACCTCCCTCCTGCACAGCCAGTGGACCGGCGACGAATTGCTGTTCCGGGCCGGCGGCTACTGGTGGAACGGGGAGACCTGGTACCGACCCGGCCAGGTCTGGGATCCCATCGCGCAGGACTACGAGCGGCGCAGGGCCCGCATGGCCGTCACCGTCACCGCCTCCGACATGCTCGACGGCCGCGCCGACCCTGCCCGGGCGTACGTCGGCAAGGTCCTCACCTCCGACCCCGACGAGACGGGGCCGCACAACTGGCTCGACCATCTCGCGCTGTGGGCCGAGCGCCGCCAGGAGCAGGAGAACGCCCTGGAGTTGGAGCGGTGCGTGGTCGACGTCTCCAGTCCCGAGCTGACGGGGGCGCAGCTGATCGGTGCCCCGGAGATGGCCGAGCTGGGCGGGATCAGTGCCTCGACGCTGCGGGCCTACATCTCGCGCGGCCACAGCGAGGTCCCGCAGCCGCAGGCCGTCGTCGGCGGCCGTGACCAGTGGGCCCGCGCGGTGGCCGACGACTGGGTGGAGGCCCGCAAGCGCTCCTACGAGGGGGTCGGGGCCGCGATGTCCGCCGGCGACCGCCACAGCCTCTCGCCCGGCGCGGCCGAGGTCCGCGACCGGTTCACCGCCGACTTCCAGCACACGCTGTTCGGCCGGCCCGACGTGCGCAAGCGGTGGGTGCTGCCAGCGCAACCAGGAGTCCGTCGCCGAGGTCGCGGGAGAGCTCTCCTGGTCCGTCGCGGCCACTCTCGACCGCATCATCCCCACCGAGGACCTCGGCGCCGTCGTACAGCGCGCGGTGATGGCAGACCTCGCCGACTACGCCGAGGAAGCCAAGGAGAAGGGGTCCTGGTTCCTGCTGAACCTGACGCTGCCGGTGGGCAAGATGCTCGTCTGGTTCATCCGCCACTTTCCCGGCGAGGCGTACGCCACCATCGGGGAGATCCAGCGTCAGGCCAACACCAAATGGGGCGTACCGGCAACCGACACGCTGTATGTGCTGCGCAGGGACCTCTCGCTCGGCGGCAAGCTCACCGACGAGCAGCGCGAGACCTACTTCGCCCTGCTCGAACCGCACAAGAGCACCGACTGACGCGACACCCGTGAACAGCCGGGGGCCGGAGCCACATTGGCTCCGGCCCCCGGCGCGTGACTGTAGCCGGGCGCAACCATCGCCCCGTTACCCTGTTTCGAACGGACGACCTAAACCGCTGACGCGCCCCTGGGAGATGACCAAGCGTCATACCCGGGAACCGAAAAGGCAGCTCCGGGCCATTACAAACTCGTGAAACGCCTTCGAACTTGATCGCAGCAACGATCATGTCGGGCGCCACATCGGACCACCTGAAGTGCCGTCAGGTCACCTCCGCCCCGGTACGCCCAGGCGCGCCGCTGGCTATAGCTGACACCAGCCGCCGCTTTCACTGCACCGCCGAGGCTGTGGTCACGCACTCTCCCGAACACGACACGAGGCTATGGACCCCGGGTCGAGGCAGTCGATGATCGGCTCGACTCCGCTGAATGTGCTGGTCGTTCATGACGAGGGACGGTGGACACGGCCGAGCTGACCGGCATCGTGGACATCGTGATGCGCACTGCCGTGGCGGTGCTGCGGCAGCCAACGAAGGCGGTGGACGCCACGCTGTTGCCGGCGCGGGCGATGACACCGAGATCTGGCGTTACTGCCCGAACGACTGCAGCGACGCGATCATGTGTTCCAGGGAGTCGCATGCTTCGGGCCGACCGTTGCTCTTTGGCCCGCAATCCGGGTGACCCACAGCCTTTCCCCGGCTGGACGGGAACTATTCGACGAGTGCAGCGGACTAGTAGGGAAAGCCAGCGCTACTGCCGAAGATCGATGAGGGTCGAACTTGACGAACATGAGCAACGTCGTGCCGCTTACAGGCTCTTCGAGGCGACACGTCCGCGGCCCGGGGTGTCCCAGTGCGCCGCCCCTCGCCGTAGATCGGTGCCGGTTCGACAGGAGATCGAGTGAGCGCTCGACAGATGTGCCCACGGAGCGCAGGTGCCTGCTCGCATCGTCGGCCGCGAGCGCCGGTCTCATCCGGTCTCCACCTTCGAAGCGCCCGCAGCATCCGAGAACGCTTCCCCAGTCAAGGAGACAAGGACGATGCCTCTACGTGCTCAGATCCTCATGTACGACGGGGTCGAGAAGTATGACTTCATCGGCAATGTACCTCCTCGGGCACGCCGCACTGGCGGGCAGCTAGGCAGAGATGACACCGGTGCGGCCATCGGCTCCTGGCGAGGTGACCTGCTTCTTCGGCACCAGCGTCACGGTGCCGACCGCATGCGAGCCCACCGACACCGATCTTCTGATCGTGCCGGGCGGCGGCGACCAGGTGATCAACGATCCGGATGTCCTAGAGAACCTTGTACGCGCACTACAGGCCGGGGGCGTAGTCGCCGGTGTCTCCACAGGGTGCATGGTGCTGTCCGCAGCGGATCTGGCCAAGGAACGTCCCTATACCACCCATCACCTGGACAAGGGGGAACTCAAAGCGCAGGGCGGCCTCGTCAAGGATGCCCCGCGTCATCGACGACGGAGATGCTGTCACTTCAGGAGGCGTTTTCCTCGGGGCTGGAGTCGGGTCTGTGGCTGTGCAAGCGCGAACTCGATGATGCCGTGGTGGAGGTGGCGAAGACGCTGGCTATGAGCCACGCGGACTGCCCGGACAGCGCATTCACCATCCTGGCTCGCCCCTCCCCCGACCGCTGACTCGGTGAGCGGAAGAGCCTCCCCGCA
>NZ_JARJHW010000242.1:0-9599 GCF_040560175.1 Streptomyces panacea | reverse complement strand
CCCGCCCTTTTCCGGTCCCGGTGGGCCGTCGGTCGTGGTCGTCGGCGACGACGTCATCGCATGCTCCCCTCGACGGCTTGCGCCCCCAGGTCGTTTCCGGCTTCCGGCGCGGCTTCCCCGCCCGCGTCAGCGTCCGTCACCGCGTCCGTCTCCCTCTCCGTCTCCGCGTCCGCCCCCGACATCAGCCACGCGTACTCCGCGTTGCTCCGCAGCAGTTCGTGGTGCGTCCCCACCGCTGTGATGCGGCCGTCCGAGATCAGCGCCACCCGGTCCGCCAGCATCACCGTCGACGGACGGTGCGCCACGACCAGCGCCGTCGTCTCCTCCAGCACCCGGCGCAGGGCCGCTTCCACCAGCGCCTCCGTATGGACGTCGAGCGCGGACAGCGGATCGTCGAGCACCAGGAAGCGCGGTCTGCCGACCACCGCCCGTGCCAGCGCCAGCCGTTGCCGCTGGCCGCCGGAGAGGCTGAGCCCCTGCTCGCCGACCTCCGTGCGCACTCCCTGCGGCAGATCCTGGACGAAGTCGGCCTGCGCCACGTCCAGCGCCCGCAGCAGCGCCGCGTCGTCGGCGCTCTCGGCGCCCATCCGGACGTTCTCCCCGACGGTCGCCGAGAAGAGTGTCGGTTCCTCGAAGGCCACCGAGACCAGCTCACGCAGCCGCTGCCGGGGCATCAGCCCGATGTCCTCGCCGTCGAGCGTGATCCGCCCGCCCGTCACCTCGTGCAGCCGGGGCACCAGCGCGGTGAGCGTCGTCTTCCCGGAGCCCGTCGCGCCGACGAGAGCCATGGTCTCGCCGGATCTGATGTGCAGGTCCACCTCGGCCAGTACGGGCACGGACCCGGCCTCCGCGTCGGGATACCGGAACGACACGCCCTCGAAGCGCAGCCCGTCCGGCCCGCCGTCCGAACCACTGTCCGAACCACTGTCCGACCCGCCGTCCGACCCGCCGTCCGGCCCGCCGCCCACGGTCGCCGCCGGCCCGGTCGTGTCCGCCTTCTCCTCCTTGGCGTCCATCACCTCGAAGTACCGCTCCGTCGCGGTCGCCGACTCCTGGCTCATCGCCAGCAGGAAGCCGATCGACTCCACCGGCCAGCGCAGCGCCAGCGCCGTCGACAGGAAGGCGACCAGCGTGCCCGTCGAGAGGTGCCCGTCGGCGACCTGGACCGTGCCCAGCACCAGCGCCGCGCCGATCGCCACCTCGGGGATGACCATGATCAGCGCCCAGATGCCCGCCAGCAGCCGGGCCTTGCCCAGCTCCGTACCGCGCAGCCGTTCCGCGAGCGCCCGGAACGCGAGGGCCTGGCTGCGGTGCCTGCCGAAGCCCTTCACGATCCGTACGCCGAGAACGCTCTCCTCGACCACCGTCGTCAGATCGCCCACCTGGTCCTGCGCCTTGCGCGCCACCAGTGAGTACTTCGCCTCGAAGACCGAACAGAGGATGACCAGCGGCACCACGGGCGCCAGCAGCACCAGCCCCAGGGTCCACTCCTGCATCAGCAGGATCAGGAATCCGACCAGGATCGTCGTCCCGTTCACCAGCAGGAAGGTCAGCGGGAAGGCCAGAAACATGCGCAGCAGCATCAGGTCCGTCGTACCGCGCGACAGCAACTGACCCGAGGGCCACCGGTCGTGGAAGGCGATCGGCAGCCGCTGGAGATGCCGGTAGAGATCGGCCCGCATCGCCGCCTCGACCCCCGCCAGCGGCCTCGCCACCAGCCACCGCCGGAAGCCGAACAGGATCGCCTCCAGGATCCCGAGCACCAGCAGGAACAGCGCGCCGAGCCAGATGCCGCCCTTGTCGCCGTCCGCGATCGGTCCGTCGACCATCCACTTCAGTACGAGAGGGATGACCAGGCCCAGGCACGAGGCCAGCACCCCGACGCACGCCGCGCTGAACAGGCGCACGCGCACGGGCCGTACGTACGGCCAGAGCCTGAGCAGCGAACGCACGGCGGAGCGTTTCGGGACGGCCGAGCTGTCCTTGGTGGATACATCTTCGGAGGTGGGCATCAGGACCGAGCCTACGTATCACCACTGACACTGCCCACCGATTTCCGGCTGACGTCGGCGCATCAACCGATTGGTTGACATCAGGTCGAGCGCGATGGCCGATGCCGCTCCCGGCCGTTCGGGGAGAAGCTGCCGCCATGGCGATTATCGAAGTCAACGGCCTGCGCAAGGCATACGGGGGAAAGCCCGCCGTCGACGGTGTCAGCTTCACCGTCGAAGAAGGCGAGATCTTCGGGATTCTCGGTCCCAACGGTGCGGGCAAGACGACGACCGTCGAATGCGTCGAGGGGCTCAGGGTCCCCGACGCCGGCACGGTGCGGGTGGCGGGACTCGACCCGGTCGCCGACCACCGGCAGGTGACCCAGCTCCTCGGCGCACAGCTCCAGGAGAGCGAACTCCAGCCGAAGCTGACGGTGCGCGAGGCGCTGGAGCTGTACGCCGCGTTCTATCCCGAGCCCGTCGACTGGCGTCCGCTCGCCGCCCGCCTCGGACTCGACGCGAAGCTCTCGACGCGCTTCGCCAAGCTCTCCGGTGGTCAGAAGCAGCGGCTGTTCATCGCGCTGGCCCTGATCGGCGGCCCACGCGTGGTCGTACTCGACGAGCTGACCACCGGCCTGGACCCGCGCGCCCGCCGCGACACCTGGAGCCTGATCGAGGAGATCAGGGACTCCGGGGTGACGGTGCTGCTGGTCACGCACTTCATGGAGGAGGCGCGGCGGCTCTGCGACCGGATCGCCGTGATCGACCGGGGGAAGGTCGTCGCGCTCGACACCCCGTCCGGGCTGATCGCGCGCTCGACCGCGACCACCGTCATCTCCTTCACACCGTCGCGGCCCTTGGGTGACGAGGACCTGGCCGGGCTGCCGGGCGCGGTGTCCGTGGCGACACAGGGCGACCGGATCGTCATCAACGGCACCGACGACACCGTCAACGCGGTCATCACCCTGCTCGCCCGGCACCGCGTCACCGCGCACCAGCTCCGGGTCACCGAGGCGACGCTGGACGACGCGTTCCTGGACCTGACGGAGAACGACACCGGGGTCGCCCCGTCCGGTACGACCACGCCCGCCACCACCGAGAGGGTCTGACATGGCCTCCGCCTCCACAGCCGTCCTCAAGACCGAGGCGCGCCTGCTGACCCGCGAGCCCGGGGTGCTCTTCTGGCTCGTCGCCTTCCCGACCCTGCTGACGGTGATCGTCGGGCTTGTCCCCGGTTACCGGGACACCGACCCCGACCTCGGCGGCCGGCGGGTCATCGACCTGTACGTCCCCGTCGCCGCCCTGCTCGCCCTGATCGTGGCCGGACTCCAGGCCATGCCGCCGATCCTGATCGGCTACCGCGAGCGCGGCATCCTGCGCCGTATGTCCACGACGCCGGTGCGGCCCACCACGCTGCTCACCTCGCAGATCGTCCTGCTGGGCGGCGGCGCGCTCGCCTCGGCCGCGCTGGTGGTCGCCGTCGGCAGGATCGCCTTCGGGGTGGCGCTGCCGGGGCAGCTCCTCGGCTATCTCCTGGCGCTGGCCCTCGCGACGGTCGGCGCCCTGGCGATGGGCGGTCTGATCTGCTCGATCTCGCCCACCCAGCGGGCGGGCCAGGCGATCGGCACGGCCCTGTTCTTCCCGTCGATGTTCACGGCGGGCGTGTATCTGCCGGTCCAGACGATGCCCGACCTGCTGCGGGACATCGTCAGCTACTCGCCGATGGGCGCCGCGTCCGAGGCCCTCGACGCCGCGACGCGCGGCGGCTGGCCGCACTGGGCGGACCTGGGCGTGATGGCCCTGTGGGCGCTCGTGCTGACCGCGGGCGCCGCCCGCTGGTTCCGCTGGGAGTGACCAGGACCGGTCGGGCGCCGGGGTGCGGACCACAGGGGGGTCCGCACCCCGGCCCCCGCCGGCCACCGTCGAGGGCGAGGCACACTGTGCTGATGACGACCGTCGGAGCGGCGCGCGGGCCGGTCTCCGTGGACGAGCGGTGGGAGCAGTTCCACCGGCGGGGCCCCTACGCCCTGCTGGCGCTCTCCACCGTGATCTCCGCCCTCAGCATGGACGCCTTCGACATGCCCCGCACGGAGCGGTATCTGGCCGGCGCGCTGGTCGTCCTCGCCGTCGTGCTCCAGCTCTGCTGGGACCTGACCAGGGACGGCCGGCCGATGCGCCGGCGGGACCCGACCGCGGCCGGGCTCGTCTACTACGTCCTACGGACCGTCATCGCGTTCGTCCTCACCTGGCTGAACCCGCTCTTCGCGATCTACGCCGTCCTCGGCTACTTCGACAGCGGCCATCTCCTGCCGAAGCGCGCCGTCCGGGCCGGGCTGTTCGTCTACGCGGTCATCATGTCGGGCTCGCAGTCCGGCGGCCTGCCGCCCCAGGACGTCCTCCAGTGGGCCCTGTTCGCCGGGCTCCTCCTGCTGAACGGCTCCCTCACCCTGGCCTTCGCCCATCTCGATCGCAGGGAGTCCGAGGTCGCCGCGGAGCGCGCCGCGACCATCACCCAGCTCGAACAGGCCAATGCCCGCCTGGAACAGGCCCTGGCGGAGAACGCCGGCCTGCACGCCCAGCTCCTCGTCCAGGCCAGGGAGGCGGGCGTCGCCGACGAGCGGCGCAGGCTCGCCGCCGAGATCCACGACACCATCGCCCAGGGGCTGACCGGCATCATCGCCCAGCTCCAGGTGGTCACCGCCACCTCCGACCCGGAGTTGGCCCGCGAGCATCTGACCCGCGCCGCGGCCCTCGCCCGGCACAGCCTCGGCGAGGCCCGCCGCTCCGTACAGAACCTCGGCCCGACCGCCCTGGACCACGACACCCTCGCCGAGGCCCTGAAGAAGACCGTCGCCGAGTGGGCCGAACGGACCGCGGTGGACGCCCGGTTCACCGTCACCGGCACCGAGGAACCCCTGCACGACGAGGTCGCGGCCACCCTGCTGCGCATCGCCCAGGAAGCCCTCGCCAACACCGCCAGGCACGCCGCCGCCCACCGGGCCGGCGTCACCCTGTCGTACATGGGCGACGAGATCACCCTCGACGTACGGGACGACGGGCGCGGCTTCGACCCTCTCGTGCTGCGCCCGCGCTCCGGTGCGAACGGCTTCGGGCTCGACGGCATGCGGGCCCGCGCGGAACGCATCGCGGGCACCGTCACCGTCGAGTCCGAGGAGGGCGGCGGAGGCACGGCCGTCTCGGCTCGCGTACCTTTGGTCCGTCATGCCGCAGCGGACCATCACCCTGATCGTCGTCGATGACCATCCCGTCGTACGGGACGGTCTGCGCGGCATGTTCGAATCGGCGGCCGACTTCGAGGTGCTGGGCGAGGCGTCCGGCGGTGTCGAGGGCGTCGAGCTGGCCCTGCGCCTGGACCCGGACGTCGTCCTGATGGACCTGCGGATGCCGGAGGGCGGCGGCGTCGCCGCCATCGCGGCGCTGACCAGGCACCGGGCCCGCTCCAAGGTCCTCGTCCTCACCACGTACGACACGGACTCCGACACCATCCCCGCGATCGAGGCGGGCGCCACCGGCTACCTCCTCAAGGACGCGCCGCGCGAGGAGCTGTTCACGGCGGTGCGGGCGGCGGCCGAGGGACGTACGGTCCTCTCGCCCGCGGTCGCGTCCCGGCTGGTCTCCCGCGTCCGTACGCCCGTGGCCGGCAACGAATCCCTCTCGGCGCGCGAACGCGAGGTACTCGAACTCGTCGCGCGGGGCACGTCCAACCGGGAGATCGCCGCCGAGCTGTTCATCAGCGAGGCGACGGTGAAGACCCATCTCACCCACATCTACGGCAAGTTGGGCGTCAAGGACCGGGCGGCGGCGGTCGCCGTCGGATACGACCGCAAGATCCTCGGCTGAGCCCGCTCCCTCCTACGGAGGGCGCGGCTCACCCCCGTACCCGCAGCAGCAGCACCGACCGCGCGGGCACCGTCGTGACCGTCCCCCCTTCGAGCACCGTCCCCGGCTCCTCCTCCTGGTCCTCCGACGAGGTGTCGACCACCAGGTCGTACGACCGGGCCCACGGCGGGCCCGGCAGCGCGAAGTCCACCGGCTCCGCGCCCGAGTGCAGCACGGCCAGGAAGCTGTCGTCGGTGATCTTCTGTCCGCGCGCGTCCCGCCCCGGGATGTCCCGCCCCGAGAGGAACAGCCCGAGCGTCGAGGCGGGCGCGTACCAGTCCTGCTCCGTCATCTCCTTCCCGTCCGGCCGGAACCACGCCAGGTCGCGCAGCCCGTCGGGCGCCTGCGCGCGGCCGGAGAAGAACGCCCGGCGGCGCAGCACCGGATGGGCGTGCCGCAGCGCCAGCAGCCGCCTGGTGAGCCGGTAGAGGCCGTACGAGCCCGGCTGGTCGAGCAGTGACCAGTCGAGCCAGCCGGTCTCGTTGTCCTGGCAGTAGGCGTTGTTGCTGCCGCCCTGCGTACGGCCCATCTCGTCGCCCGCGACCAGCATCGGCACACCGGTCGACAGCAGCAGCGTCGTGAGGAGATTGCGCAGTTGCCGCCGCCGCAGGGCGTTGATCGCGGGGTCGTCGGTCTCGCCCTCCACGCCGCAGTTCCACGCGCGGTTGTCGTCCGTACCGTCCCTGTTGCCCTCGCCGTTGGCCTCGTTGTGCTTGTGCTCGTAGCTGACGAGGTCGCGCAGGGTGAAACCGTCGTGCGCGGTGACGAAGTTGACGGAGGCGTACGGCCGCCGGCCGCCCCACGCGTACAGATCGCTCGACCCGGACAGCCGGTACCCCAGATCCCGTACGTCGGGTGTGGCGCCGCGCCAGAAGTCGCGTACGGCGTCCCGGTAGCGGTCGTTCCACTCCGTCCACAGCGGCGGGAACGCCCCGACCTGGTAGCCGCCGTCCCCGACGTCCCACGGTTCGGCGATCAGCTTCACCCGCCGCAGCACCGGATCCTGCGCGATCACCGCCAGGAAGGGCGACAGCATGTCGACGTCGTGCATGGAGCGGGCCAGCGCCGCCGCCAGGTCGAAGCGGAATCCGTCGACGCCCATCTCGGTGACCCAGTACCGCAGCGAGTCCGTGATCAGCCGCAGGACCTGCGGCTGGACGACGTCGAGGGTGTTGCCGCAGCCCGTGTAGTCGGCGTATCTGCGGGCGTCGGGCTGGAGGCGGTAGTAGCCGCGGTTGTCTATGCCCCGCAGCGACAGCGTCGGGCCGAGTTCGCCCGCCTCCGCCGTGTGGTTGTAGACGACGTCGAGGATGACCTCGATCCCCGCGTCGTGCAGGGCGCGCACCATCTGCTTGAACTCGTCGACCTGCCGGCCGCGGGTCCCTCCCGCGGCGTAGTCGGCGTGCGGGGCGAAGTAGCCGATGGAGTTGTAGCCCCAGTAGTTGCGCAGCCCGCGCCGCAGCAGATGGTCCTCGTGCGCGAACTGGTGCACCGGCAGCAGCTCGACCGCGGTCACCCCGAGCCGTACGAGATGCTCGATCGCCGCCGGGTGGGCGAGCCCCGCGTACGTGCCGCGCAGCTCCTCGGGGATGCCCGGATGGCGCATGGTGAAGCCGCGAACGTGCAGCTCGTAGATGACCGTGTCCGCCCAGGGCGTCTTGGGGCGCCGGTCGTCGGCCCACTCGTCGTCGGGGGCGTCGTCGTGGACGACGACGCCCTTGGGGACGTGCGGCGCCGAGTCGTGCTCGTCGCGCACGGTGTCGGCGACGTGCCGCTGCGGCCAGTCGCGCACATGGCCGTACACCTCGGGCGGCAGTCGGAAGTCACCGTCGACGGCGCGGGCGTACGGGTCGAGCAGCAGCTTCGCCGGGTTCCAGCGGGCGCCCGTCCAGGGGTCCCAGCGGCCGTGCACACGGAAGCCGTACCGCTGTCCGGGGCGTACGCCGGGCACGAAGCCGTGCCAGATCTCGTGCGTCAGCTCCGTCAGGGGGAGGCGGGTCTCCACGACCCCGCCTCCTACAGAGGGCGCGTCGCCGTCGCCTCCTCCTACGGAGGGCGCGTCGTCGAAGAGGCACAGCTCCACGGCCTCGGCGCCGCCCGCCCAGAGGGCGAAGTTCGTCCCCGCGACCCCGTCGGGACCGACCCGGAAGCGCGCCCCCAGCGGCGTCGGCGCCCCGGGCCACACCTCGGGCGGGGGAGCGGCGGAGGCCGCCTCCCCGACGGCCTCCGGCGCCCTTCCCGCGTTCCTCTCGTCCTCTTCGACCGGATCTCTCACGTGATCCATCATCGGATCCGGGACCGGTTCCCGCACTGTCTCCTGCTCGGCTGCGCTCGCCACCTGTCAGGCCTCCCGGCTCGTCGGCCCCGCGCATCCGGCAGCCACGGCGTCCCGGCCGTGGCTGCCCCTCGCGTGGTCCTCCCACGTGTTCTGCCCGCCGGAAGGCCCGCACTCACGTTTCCCCCCGAGGGGGGTAGTCGTTGGGCGGGTCGTGACACACGTACTGAAGCGGGCAGGGACCGGCGTGGCCGCCGTCCTGACATGGGCAGGACTGACGGCGGGGCTGGCCGGACTGACGGGTTGCACCGTCGGCGAGACCTTCACCGAAAGCAAGTCCCGGGCGCCTGGGGACACGATCCGGATCAGCCCCGAGGACGGGGCCAAGAACATCAAGCGCGGCGACCGGATCGAGGTGAGGATTCCCGACGGCCGGCTGGAGCGGGTCGAGGTCGCGCGCGTCGACGGCGCGCAGCGCACGGAGATGGCGGGCCGGACCTCCGACGACGGGCTCGTGTGGTCGCCGGAGGCGGACGCGCGCGTCGTGCTCGCCGCGAAATACAGCGTCGACGTGGTCGCCGTGGACGGCGAGGGCCGCCGCTCGGCCCGGCACTCCACCTTCACCACCGCCGTACCGAAGCACCGCTTCATCGGCTACTTCACACCCGAGAACCGCTCGACCGTCGGCACCGGAATGATCGTCTCCTTCGACTTCAACCGGAAGATCGAGAACCGCGCCGCGGTCCAGCGTGCCGTCCGCGTCACCTCGAACCCGCCGGTCGAGGTCGTCGGCCACTGGTTCGGCGACCAGCGGCTGGACTTCCGGCCCCGCGAGTACTGGAAGCCGGGCACCGAGGTCACGGTCGATCTGCGGCTGCGGGACGTCCAGGCGGCGCCGGGAGTCTTCGGCATCCAGGAGAAGAAGGTCGGCTTCACGGTCGGCCGCTCCCAGGTGTCCCTCGTGGACGCGGAGAAGCACACCATGGAGGTACGGCGCGACGGCGCGCTGGTCTCGACGGTGCCGATCACGGCGGGGGCGCCCAAGACCACGACGTACAACGGGAAGATGGTCGTCACCGAGTTGTACGACGTGACGCGGATGAACGGCGCGACGGTCGGCTTCGGCGGTGAGTACGACATCAAGGACGTGCCGCACGCGCTGCGGCTGACGACGTCGGGGACGTTCCTGCACGGCAACTACTGGGCCACGCCCGACACCTTCGGCTCGGCCAACGTCAGTCACGGGTGCGTGGGGCTGCGCGACGTCAAGGGCGGCAGCGCGGACACTCCGGCGGGCTGGTTCTTCGACAGGACGCTCGTCGGCGATGTCGTCGAAGTGGTCAACTCATCGGACCGGACGGTCGATCCGGACAACGGACTGAGTGGCTGGAACCTCGACTGGCGGAAGTGGAAGGCGGGTTCCGCGGTCACCG
>NZ_JARJHW010000241.1:0-9656 GCF_040560175.1 Streptomyces panacea | reverse complement strand
GACAGCCCGGACGGCGCGCCGACACCTGAACCCGGGCCGGAGTGCCCGGGGGCCGCGTGACGCCGAACGGGCGCGTAACCACATGCCCTCGGCTGCCCGCGAGCGGCGCCCACGACTCGTGGCCGGGCGTACCGCCCTGGACCACCTGGTGGGTCGTGTGGACCTCGGACCTCGGACGCCGCACGGGCCGCGTCCGCACGACCCGCCAGGCGGTCACGGACACACCTCGTGCCACCCACACAGCACGACACCGTCCGCCGCGAGACGGAACCACGGCTCGCACCGGGCGAGCCGACCGGGACCGCCCGGCGGGGCATCGTCAGCCTCGGACGCCGCACGGGACCCGTCCGCACGACCCCCCGGGCCTCACGGACACAGCCCGGCGGACGCCCGGCTCGTGCCGGACTCCGACGTGCGTCTGGGGCCGTACGCGGCGCCCCACGACGGCCGATGCGCCGCGTCCCGGCCCACGGCGAAGGCCCGCCCTCGCCGCCGGGGTCCGGCAGTGAGGGCGGGCCGTGTGTCGCGTCGTGGCGGTGGGCTAACCCTGGGGGTCGAGGTCGATCTCCGCCGTACGTTCCGCCGGGGTCTTGCCCAGCAGGGGCTTCTGCATCGCCTGGGCCACGTCCGCCGCCGACAGGGGGTGTTCCTTGCCGTCGCCCTTCGTGATCGTCAGGCCCTCGAAGACGCCGTCGAGCAGCTTCTCGATCGCCGCCCTGTCGTAGACCTCGACCAGTTTTCCGTCGATCGCCTTCATGGAGAGGATCTGCGGCAGTGACCGGTCGGGACCGAACTGGATCTGCCGGCCGCCCGCGTTGATCGTGATCAGGCCCGACATCGCCGGTTCCGCGAAGTCCTTCATCGCGCGGTCGAGTTCGGCCTGATCGATCGTCGGTTCGCGGCTGCTGATGGGCAGTTCGACGCTGTTGGGCTTGCCCGTCTCGACCTGGGCGCGATAGGCGTCCCGTACCGAGATCATCGAGCGCTCGACGTCAAGTGCCTTGCCCGCCTTGCCCGGTACGGGGACGGCCTTGCCCGGTTCGAACTTGATCGTCCCGTCGGCCGCCGAGCCCGAGTCGCCCGCGAGGTCCGTGAGGGCGACGCGCAGCTTCTCCTCGTCGACCGGGATCACCGGTTCGGTGACACGTTCGCCGCCGAAGAGTGAGCCGATCACGGAGACCGGGTTGTAGTCGCTGCCCGCCGCGTTGCGGACCGTCGCCTGGCTGTCGAGGCTGAGCCCCGCCTTGTCGGGGCCGAGCTCCTCCTTCTTGCCGCCGACGGACAGCTGGAGCGGCGCGGTCGAACGCTTGCCGAGCGTCCCCTCCAGCTTGTCGACCGCGTCGTCGCGGGTGCCGCCGCCGATGTCCACGCCGAGGACGGTGGTGCCCTTCGGTACGTCGGAGTGGTTCAGGAGCAGCCCGGCGCCGTAGGCGATGGCGACCAGCGTGACGATGCCCACGCCGACGCCCATCAGCTTGGAGCGGCCCTTCTTCTTGGGAGGCGGGCTCGCCGTGCGCGCGGGTGCCGGGCGCGAGCCGGGGCCCGCGGGAGTGGCGGATCCCGGTCCCGCGGGGCCGGGGAAGCCCGGCGACGAGAAGTCGGGGTTGCCGCCGCCGTGGGACGAGGGCCCCGCGGACATGGGGCCGCCGGCCGACGGGCCGGGAGGTGCGGGCGGTTGGCCGTCCTTGAACCGCGGCACAGGGCCCTGGCCCGGCTGGACACCGGCGGGCGGGAACGGGGAGCGGCTGTCCGAGGGCACCACCGGGATGCCACTGGTGAGCGTGTCGCCGGACACGTGGGTGCCCGGCCCGCCCGGAGGCTCGGGGGCGGGCGTCTGCGGGGTCAGTATGGCCGTGTCGTCGGACATGCGCGGCGGTCCGCCGCGGTCGTCCCGGTCGTCGCGACCGGCCGGTCCCGCCGGTCCCGAGGGACCGGCCAGAGCGCCCAGGTCGGCGCCCGACGGCAGGTCCAGGAAGGCGAGCGACGACGTGCCGCTCGCCGGGCCCGAGGTCGGTCCGTCGGGCGCGCCGACACCGAACGCCGGTGTGCTGCCGCTGCCGGGCGGCATGAAGGCGTTCCCTCCGGGGGCCGGTGGGCGTGGCACGCCCGCGCCACCCCGGGTGTCGGGCCCGGGGACGGCCGGGCCGGGCGCGGTCGCCGCCGCGCCGGCGCCCATCGCCCCGCCGAGCGTGCCCCCGGTCGAGGGCTTGCGCGGCGCGAACCAGTCGCTCGTCGGGGGCTTGTCGCCCGCCGGCGCGTCCTCGTCGGTCGCACCCGTGTCGGGTGCGGTGCCGGTACGCGGCGCGCCGCCGGTGTCGTCCGAGGCACCCCGGCCCGCCTGCGCGGCCGGACCAGTGGGTCCGCCCGATCCGGACGGGCCACTGTCCGTGTCGCTCATGGGCGTACGCATGACGACGGGCGGAATCGGCCGCGAACCCGGGATGTTGATCCGGATGCGTGTGGTCAGCGTTGTCTCGGTCTTCGGCTCGTCCGGCTGTGCCGGGGCCTCGTCTCTCTCCTCCGGAGCGTCCTGTTCAGGGTGCAGCGACGGATACTGGCGGGATCCGTACGGCGGTGTCCCCGAGGGGTACGCGGCTCCGCCGCGCCCCTGGGGCCCGGAGGACGAACTGTCAGTTTCACGACTCAAAGCAGGTTCTCCCGGGTTGGCTCCGCCGCCCGTTCTTACTGGTACTCGACCGTGTGGGTCCCCAAGCCGGAGGCCAGGGGACGGCCCGGAGCGCGCACCACCATACTGTCCTGCGCCGGACCGCACCCGACGACCGGGGGAAGCGTTTATTCCACCGACCGTACGGACGGGGTCAATTCGGGCCGACAGCTACCGGACGGGCGCGTCACTTTCCAAGTCGGCCGGACTCCGTGGCCGGTTGCGGTGACCGCGACATGGTGGCACACATCACAGCCACCACCGCACCTCCGAGCAGATAGACGACCGGTCCCAGGCCCGCGGCGAAGATGCCGTCGCCCTCCGGACGGCCAAGACTGAGCACGATGACGGCGATCAGCCAGCCCGCCGCGGGAGCGCCGACGCCGAACGAGGTTCCGGTGGCGGTCCGGCCTCCGTAGAAGAGGCCCGCGGAGCCGACCAGCGCGAGGACGAGGCCGCCGGGGAACCAGCCGGCCTGCACGAGCGAGCCCGCCGTGCCGACCACCGCCCCGAGGACCAGAAGCCCGAGGTAGGCGGCGATGCGCCCGGGTCTGGGCGGGGACGCGAGCCACGCGCCGGGCTCGCCGCCGCCGGCCCCCGCACCGGCTCTCGTGGCCCCGCCCGTCGCCTTCGGGCGGCTCCCGCCGCCCTGGCGCCCGCTCACTCGCCCACCCCGGCGAAGAGATCCGTCTCGCGTACGCCCGCGTCCGCGCCGGAGGCGCCCCGCACCAACTGGTAGTACTCCGTGCTGAAAAGCGGCTGTCCAAGGCCGTTGGAGAGTGCGAAGAAGGCCCCGTCCACGACGATCTGGGTCTCGTGGGCGCGCATCGCGGCGGCCTTGTGCGCCGCGTACGCCCTCCCGTCGATCTCCGCCGTGATCTCGTCGTCGTCCACCACACCGGGGACGTCGTCGATGTCCGCCACGCCCGCGAAGCCCGGCCCGGCGGCGCGCAGCCGGTCGAACCCCTCCTCGGCGGCCGAGCGCGGCACCCGGTTCCAGTAGATCTTCGCGATCGTGTGCGGGGCGCCGAGTCCGGGACGGAAGTGACCGTCCGCGGCCAGTTCGGCGGCGCGCGTGGCGACGCGATGGGCCTGGATGTGGTCGGGGTGGCCGTAGCCGCCGCGGGGGTCGTACGTCACCAGCACCTGCGGCCGTACGGTACGAATCACCTCCACGAGGTACGCGGCGGCGCCGTCCACGTCCGCGCCCCAGAAGGCGCCCTCGTGGTCGTTCTGCGGGAAGCCCATCATCCCGGAGTCCCTGAACCGCCCCCGGCCGCCCAGCAGCCGGTGGTCGCCGACGCCGAGCTCTCGCATCGCCGCGGCGAGTTCACCGTCGCGGTGGGCCCCGAGCGCGCTGAAGCCGCCCGTCGGCTCGCCGCCGGGCGCGAGATGGGCGAGCGAGGGCGGGATGACCTCGCCCTCCTCACCGAGTGTGCAGGTCACCAAAGTGACCTGGGTGCCCTCGGCCGCGTACCTGGCCATCGTGGCGCCGTTGTTGATCGACTCGTCGTCGGGGTGCGCGTGGACCAGGAGCAGACGACGGTCGGGAGGATCGGTCATGCGCACAGCGTACGAGGCGGGCCCTAACGGGCACGCCCGGGCCGCGGACGCGGAACGGGCTCCGGGACACCCCCTAGAACTGGAGGTCGCCGATCATCCCCGCCACGTTCGTGGTGAGGTCGCTGATCGTGGGGGCCACCGAGGAGCTGGCCAGGTAGAAACCGAGTAATACGCAGACCAACGCGTGTCCACCCTTCAGTCCGGATTTCCGGACCAAAAGGACGACAACGATCGCCAGCAGCACCACCGCCGAAATCGAGAGTGCCACGGCGGTTCACCTCCACAGATGTTCGGCGGATATTCGAGCGGGACAGGCAACACGCATGTGCCGGCGGGTACATACCCACTTGGCGCTATGGATCATAACTATCCGCCGGAACGCATCGATCGGTGCACGGCAGCACATGGGGGCGCACGAACGGCTGGGACGGACGCTAGGTTCGGTCGTATGACCTCGAGGCAACAACTCTCCTTTCCTCGCCAGTACGCAAGGACCCAGCGGTTCACGCTCGGTGCTCCGCGCGCCTTCACGGTGTCCCCCGACGGTTCGCGGGTGGTCTTCCTCCGTTCCGCCTCAGGAACGGACCGTACGAACCGCCTGTGGGTGCTCGATCTCGACGACAGATCGGGTACGGCGCGCGAACGGATCGCCGCCGACCCGGGGGACCTGCTGGCGGGCACACCGGAGGAGCTCTCGGCCGAGGAGCGCGCCCGCCGGGAGCGGAGCCGCGAGGGGTCGGCGGGCATCGTCGGCTACGCGGTGGACGGCGCCGCCGAGTTGGCGGCCTTCGCCCTGTCGGGGCGGCTGTTCACCGCCGAACTGCGCGCCGGGACGGCGCGCGAACTGCCCGTACCGGGGCCGGTGATCGACCCGAGGCCGTCGCCCGACGGGCGGCACATCGCCTATGTGGCCGGGGGCACGCTGCGGGTGACGGGCGCCGAGGGGGACGGCGACCGTGCGCTGGCGGTGCCGGAGGACGGGCAGACGACGTACGGTCTGGCCGAATTCATCGCTGCCGAGGAGATGAACCGGTCGCGCGGATTCTGGTGGTCGCCGGAGTCGGACCGGCTGCTGGTCGCGCGGGTCGACGGGGCGGACGTACAGCGCTGGTGGATCGCCGACCCCGCGCACCCCGACCGCGAACCGTCGACGATCGCCTATCCCTCGGCCGGTACACCCAATGCTGACGTGCGGCTTTATCTGATCGGCCTCGACGGTTCGCGTACGGAGGTGTTCTGGGACCGGGCCACCTCGCCGTATCTCGCGGCCGTCCACTGGTCGTCGGCGGGCGAGCCGTTGATGCTCGTGCAGGAGCGGCACCAGCGCTCCCAGCGCTGTCTGTCGATCGACACGGCGACCGGTGAGACGCGGCTCCTGCGCGAGGAGACCGACCCGGCTTGGCTTGAACTTTTCGCCGGTGTACCGGCTTTGACGCCCGGCGGCGAGCTGGTGCGGATAGTGGACACCCCGGCCGGCGAGCACGGCGAGAACGGCACGGACGGCACGGACGGCGAGCACGGCACGGGACCCGAGGGCGGCGCGCGCGTGCTGGTCGTCGGTGACCGGGCACTGACCGGGCCGGAGTTGCAGCTGCGCGCGGTGCTGGACATCGGCGAGCACGACGTGCTGGTGTCGGCGGCGGCGGGTGAGACCGCCGAGGCGCCCGAGACCGGTGAGATCCATGTCTACCGGGTCCCCTACGGGGACCACGACGGCGGGCCGGAAGGGGCGGGCGAGGCCGAGGAGGTCCGCGCGTGGGGCCCCGAGCGCGTTTCGGAGGGCGCGGGCGTGCACACCGCCGTCCGCGCGGGCGGCGTCATGGTGCTGGCCTCGGCCCGTCCCGACGTCAGCGGAACGGCGGTGCAGGTGGTGCGGGAGGGCAAACAGCTCGCTGTCGTCACCTCGTACGCGCAGCAGCCGAATCTCACCCCGCGCGTACAGCTCACAGAGGGGGGCGCACACCGAATTCCGTGCGCCGTTCTGCTCCCCACGGAGTATCAGGAGGCGGACGGTCCGCTTCCGGTGCTGCTGGATCCCTACGCGGGCCCGCACGGCCAGCGCGTGGTGGCGGCGCACAATCCGTACCTCACGTCCCAGTGGTTCGCCGACCAGGGCTTCGCCGTCGTCGTCGCGGACGGCCGGGGCAGTCCGGGCCGCTCCCCCGGCTGGGAGAAGGCGGTGAAGGGCAATCTGCCGCTGACGCTGGACGACCAGATCGAAGCGCTCCAGGCACTCGCCGAGCGGTTCCCGCTGGATCAGTCGCGCGTGGCCATCCGCGGCTGGTCGTACGGCGGTTACCTCGCCGGACTCGCCGCGCTGCGCCGCCCCGACGTCTTCCACGCGGCGATCGCGGGCGCCCCGGTGACCGACTGGCGGCTGTACGACACCCACTACACGGAGCGGTATCTGGGCGATCCGGCGGAGGCGGCGGAGGTGTACGCGGTCAACTCGCTGGTCACCGACGACGGGCTCGCCGAGCCCGCGAGTCCGGTGCGGCCGATGATGATCATCCATGGTCTGGCCGATGACAACGTCGTGATGACGCACACGCTGCGGCTGTCGTCGGCGCTGCTGTCGGCGGGTCGGCCGCACGAGGTCCTGCCCCTCACCGGGGTGACGCACATGACGCCGCAGGAGCAGATCGCGGAGAATCTGCTGCTGCTCCAGGTGGACTTCCTGAAGCGTTCGCTCGGGATGCCGTAGAACACGGTCCGGACATGGTCGCGTCGCGCCGTACGCCCGGCCGGAGAGCCGTCACCAGCCGGGCGGCGGCGACGAGGGTGGCGGCGGGCCGAACCCGCCGCCACCCTGTCCGCCCCGTCCTCCGTGTCCGCCGCCGCCGTAGCCACCGCCGCCACCGCCCGCCGGATACCCGTACCCCTGCCCGTACCTCTCCGGCTCGTGATGCCCCCACGCAGGCCCGAACGGCCCGGCCCCCGGCACGTCCCCCTCCCCCTTACGGGCGAGCGCGATCAGCGCCAGGCAGCCCGCGCCGAGCCCGAACAGCAGGCTGACGAGGGAAAGTTGTTCAATCGTTGCCAACTCACCGAAGTGGTCCAGCAGTTCGTACCGCAGGGCCCTCGCCAGAGCCGGGCCGCCGACGCCCACCAGCAGCGCCGCCGCGACCATGCCGAGCGGACGTGAGAACGGTGCGTGGAAGAGCGCCCCGACGGCCGCCGTGAGGCAGAGCGGCACGATCGACGCGTTCAGCCAGCCGGGCGGCGTACCGAGGAGCGGCATCAGGACCGACTCGCCGGTGACCCGGTCGAGATAGCCGTCGAGGCCCAGCCGCTGCCCCCAATAGACCTCCCAGGCGGCCCAGATGCCCGCCGCGGCGCCCAGCAGCAGGAAGGCGGCCACGGAGACGCCCTGCGTGGGCCGTGTCGGTGTCAGCGCGTACGCGGAGTCCGGCGGCCTGCGCCCGGCCACGGCCGTGATGAGCAGCGCGACGCCCGCCCCGAGAACGCCGAAGGCGCAGAACAGCGCGCGGGTACGCAGCTCCTCCGGGGCCCGTCCGTCCATCCAGGACGAGCCGAGCACCCAGAGCGCCGGCAGCCGGACGGCGAGGGTGAGGACGCCGGTGGCGACGAGCGCGGAGGCGGCGACCGCCGAGCGCACGACGGCGACGGCCACGACCGCGTACACGACCAGCAGCACGGGGTCCAGCGGAGAGGTCGCGGGCGGGGCTGCGGCCCGGCCGCTGCCCGGGTCCGTCCAGGACCACCACAGATCGACGGGCCCGTCCGTCACCCTGAGGTCCCGCACGATCCACGCGGCGGCGACGACGGCGAGCGCGGCGCACAGCACCGCGCCGGTGATCCTGGCCCCGCGGGTGAATATCACACCGCGATGGTCCCGGTGAAACGCGCCGGGAACAAGGCCACCGGACGCCCCCGCCCCATGACTCCGGCGCGCAGATCCGGCGCGTGGATCCCCGCGCTGCGGGCGACCGGCCGGGACCTCAGGATCCCGGCCGGTCCAACGGCACCCGCACGGCCGTACGTCGACCAATGTGGCCCGTCCGTATATCGGCGAAGCGTCGGCGAAGTTTCCTGCGTGTCAACGGACCCGACGTCTCAATCACGTCTCCTTGTCCGGATCCGGACCATGCTCCCCGTGCTCGCCACCGTCCCCGCGCGCCTCTCCGGGCCCGGCCGTCCTCGCCACCACCTGCCGTTCCTCGGCGAAGTGACACGCCGAGTCGTGCTCCGCCGGCCCCTCCGTCCCCCGGAAGACCGCGGGCACGGCGAGCAGCGGCACCTCCAGCGCGCACCGCTCCTGCGCCTTCCAGCACCGCGTACGGAACCGGCAGCCGGACGGCGGATGCGCCGGCGAGGGCACCTCGCCGGTCAGGATGATCCGCTCGCGGCCCTCACGGGCCGCCGGGTCGGGCACCGGCACCGCGGAGAGCAGCGCCTGCGTGTAGGGATGGGTGGGGTGGTCGTAGATCTGGGTGTCCGTGCCGATCTCGATGATCCGTCCCAGATACATCACCCCGACCCGGTCGGAGATGTGCCGGACGATCGACAGGTCGTGCGCGATGAAGACGTAACTCAGGCCGAACTCGTTCTGGAGGCGTTCCATCAGGTTGATGACCTGCGCCTGCACGGACACGTCGAGGGCCGAGACCGGTTCGTCGGCGACGATGACCTCCGGCCGCAGCGCCAGCCCGCGCGCGATGCCGATGCGCTGGCGCTGGCCGCCGGAGAACTGGTGCGGATAGCGGTTGATGTACTCCGGGTTGAGCCCGACCACGTCGAGCAGGTCCTGCACCCTCCGGCGCCGGTCGCCCTTCGGCGCCACCTCGGGGTGGATGTCGAAGGGCTCGCCGATGATGTCGCCGACCGTCATACGCGGGTTGAGCGAGGTGTACGGGTCCTGGAAGACCATCTGGATGTTGCGCCGTACGGTTTTCAGCGCGCGGCCCGACAGCCGGGTGATCTCCTCGCCCTTGTAGCGGATCTCCCCCGACGTCGGCCGCTCCAGGTTGACGAGCATCCGCGCCACGGTCGACTTGCCGCAGCCGGACTCGCCCACGACGCCCAGCGTCTCGCCGGCCGTCAGGTCGAAGGAGACGCCGTCGACCGCCTTGACCGCCCCGATCTGCCGCTTGAAGAGGATGCCCTGGGTGAGCGGGAAGTGCTTCACCAGGTCGCGTACTTCCAGAATGGGCTCAGCGGGCTCAGACGTCGACGTCATCGAGAGTCTCCCTCCAGAAGAAGCAGGCGCTGTGCCGGTTCTCGTCGACCTCGAAGAGCGGCGGCACGTCCGTACGGCAGATGTCCTGCGCCCGCGGGCAGCGCGGGTTGAAGGCGCAACCGGGCGGGATGCGCAGCAGGTTGGGCGGCAGGCCCTTGATCGCGTACAGGTCCCGGCCCTTCTGGTCGAGCCGGGGAATGGAGTCGAGCAGACCGCGGGTGTAGGGGT
>NZ_JARJHW010000240.1:0-9796 GCF_040560175.1 Streptomyces panacea | reverse complement strand
CTCCGCCGCCCCGGCCCCCGACGCCGTCCCGTACGCGCACACCCGGCTCCCCGACGCCGAGCGTGAGCTGCTGCGCGAGGTGCTGTACGAGGTCGGCACCGACCCCGAGCAGAAGTTCATCCTCGGCCGCCGCACCGCCGAGCTGGAGCGGCGGCTGGCCGACCGCGCGGGCGTACGCGACGTCGTCGCCTGCGCCAGCGGGACCGGCGCGCTCACGCTCGCGCTGCGGGCCGTCGGAGTCGTTCCCGGCGACGAGGTGATCGTGCCCGCCTTCGGCGCCGAGCCACTGGCCGCGACGGTGCTGGGCGTCGGCGCGGTGCCGGTCTTCGCCGACGTCGACCCGGTGACGATGGTCATGGACCCGGTCGACGCGGAGAGCCGGGTGACCGGCCGCACCCGCGCGGTCGTCCCCGCCCACACCTTCACGACGATGGCCGACATGCCCGCGATCCGGTCCTTCGCGCGTCGCCGCGGGATCGCGGTCGTCGAGGACGCGGCGGTGGCCCAGGGCGCCACCCTGGGCGGCCGGGCGGCCGGTACGTGGGGGGACGTCGGGCTCTACTCGTTCTTCCCGGTCAAGCCCTTCGGGATGCCGGGCGAAGGCGCGGTCGTCCTCTCCGACGACGCCGAACTCACCGCGCTCGTCAGGCGGTTGCGCAACCACGGCCAGGACGGCGTACAGCGCTTCGTGCACCACGAGGTCGGGTTCAACAGCCGCTTCGACGAGGTGCAGGCCGGCTTCCAGCTCGCCCGGCTGGAGCGCGCCGACGGCATGGTCGCCCGGCGCGCCGCCGTGGCCGAGCACTACAACGCGCGCTTCGCGGCGCTGCGCGGGCGCGGTCTGCTCGCCCCGACCACCGGCGCCGACGGCCAGTGCCACTACGTCTACGCCGTACAGACCATCTGCCGCGACTCGCTGGCGGCGCACCTTGCCGCGCACGGCGTCGGCAGCCGCGTCTACTACCCGGTGCCGCTGCCGCGGCTGGCCGCCTTCGCGGCGTACGCGGGAGAGGGCGCGGACGGGCGGCGGCCCGGCGCCGAGCTGGCGAGCGCGCGGCATCTCGCGCTGCCGCTGAATCTGAATCTGACGGACAGTCAGGTCGAGCGTACGGCCGACGTGGTCTGCGCGTTCTTCGACTGAGCGAGGCCGATCCCCCGACCGAGGCCGATCCCCCGATCCAGGCCGTGCCACCAGCCGAGGCCGTCACCCCACCGAGGCCGGGCCCCACCGCGGTCCGACCGCGCCCGACCCCGGCCGGCCGACCTGACCAACTGACCCACTTCCTCCGACGGGAGCAACCGTGAAAAGCAAGGTCGTCGTTGTCGGGCAGGGGTACGTGGGCCTGCCGCTGGCAGTCCGGGCCGCGCTGGCCGGCCACCAAGTGGTCGGCTACGACGTGGACACCGACCGCGTCAAACGGCTCATCAGCGGTGAGTCCTACGTCGAGGACATCCCCGACGCACAGCTCGCCGTCCTGCTCGACCAGGGCTCCTACCTGCCCAGCACCGACCCCTCCGACCTCGACGGCTTCGATGTCGCCGTCGTCACCGTGCCCACCCCGCTGCGGGACGGCGCGCCCGACCTCTCGTACATCGAGTCGGCCGCCCGCACCCTCGCCGGCCGGCTGCGCCCCGGCGCGACCGTGGTCCTGGAGTCCACCACGTACCCCGGCACCACCGTCGAACTGCTCGTCCCGCTGCTGGAGGAGGGCTCCGGCCTGACCGCCGGCGACGACTTCCACCTCGGCTACAGCCCCGAGCGCATCGACCCCGGCAACCCGACCTGGCGCCTGGAGAACACGCCCAAGGTGGTGTCCGGCATCGACGCGGCGTCGCTCACCGCCGTGAAGACCTTCTACGACACCATCACCAGCACCACCGTCCCGGTGCGCACGACCGAGGTCGCCGAGCTGTCCAAGCTGATCGAGAACACCTTCAGGCACGTCAACATCGCGCTGGTCAACGAGATGGCGATGTACGCGCACGAACTCGGCGTCGACGTTTGGGAGGCGCTCGACGCCGCCGCCTCCAAACCCTTCGGGTTCATGCGCTTCACACCGGGACCCGGCGTCGGCGGGCACTGTCTGCCGGTCGACCCGGAGTACCTGTCCTGGCGGGTACGGCGGACCCTCGGCCGCCGCTTCGAGTTCGTCGAACTGGCCAACCACATCAACGGGCACATGCCCGACCACGTGGTCCAGCGGCTGCTGCTCGCCTTCAACGCCCGCCGCAGGCCGCTCGCGGGCTCCCGGGTCCTGCTGCTCGGCCTCGCGTACAAGCCGAACACCGGCGACGCCCGCGAGTCGCCCGCGCTGCGCGTGGCGGAGCTGCTGCTCGGTCTGGGCGCCGACGTGCGCGCGGCCGACCCGTACGTGGTCGAGGCGGTGACCGTGGACAGCAAACTGACCCGCTGCGACTTCTCCGAGGAGGAGCTGGCGGCGGCCGACGCGGTGGTGCTGCTGACCGACCACGACGCCTTCGACTACGAACTCGTCGCCCGGGCCTCGGACTTCGTACTGGACTGCCGGCACCGGCTGGAGACCGGCCCCACCGTCGAAGTCCTCTGAGTCCTCCGAGCGGTGAGTACGGCGAGCGAGACACCGGCCGCGACCTGGGCCGTCCAACGGGAGACGGGGAGACACACGTGAGTGACGGACATCTGGAGGTCTGCGTCGTCGGCGGCGGACCTCGTGGCCTCTCGGTCCTGGAACGGCTCTGCGTCAACGCGCGCCGACGCCTCCCGCCCGGCTCCACCCTCGTGGCGCACATCGTCGACCCCTACCGCCCCGGCGCCGGAGGTGTGTGGCGCACCGACCAGTCCCACCACCTGCTGATGAACACCGTCGCCTCGCAGGTCACGCTGTTCACCGACGAGAGCGTGCGGATCGAGGGCGAACTCGCCCCCGGCCCCAGCCTGTTCGACTGGGCGGCCCGGCTCGGCACGGAACCGGGGGAGACGTACGACGACCAGGTCCGCGCCGAGGCCCGCGACCTCACCCCCGACTCGTACCCGACCCGCGCCTTCTACGGCCACTACCTGGAATGGGTCTTCGGCCATGTCGTCCGCACCGCGCCGGCGCACGTGCGCGTCGTCGTCCACCCATGGCGGGCCGTGCGGCTGTACGGGGGGCCGGACGGCCCCCAGGGCGTGCTTCTCGCCGACGGCTCCCGTATCGAGAACCTGGACGCGGTCGTCCTCGCCCAGGGCCATCTCCCGGTCCTCGGCAGCCCCGGCGAGCGCGAACTGGCCGGCTTCGCGCGGGCCCACGGGCTGACGTACGTCCTGCCCGCCAACCCCGCCGACACCGACCTGTCCGCCGTCCGGCCCGGCGAGGCCGTCGCCCTGCGCGGACTAGGGCTGAACTTCTTCGACCATCTGACGCTGTTCACGCTCGGCCGCGGCGGCACGTACACCCGCCGGGACGGCCGGCTCGTGTACGGCCCTTCCGGACACGAGCCGAGCCTGTACGCCGCCTCCCGGCGGGGCATCCCGTACCACTCGCGGGGCCGCAACCAGAAGGGCGCGCACGGCCGGCACCTCCCGCGGGTCCTCACCCCGGCGGAGCTGGAGCGGCTGCGCGCCGCCGCCCTGCTCGGCGGCGGCCTCGACTTCGGCCGCGACCTGTGGCCGCTGATCGCCAAGGAGGTCGAGACCGTCCACTACACGGCGCTGCTCGCCGGGCGCGTGGGCGAGACGGAGGCCGGCCGGTTCGCCGCGCGCTATCTGGGACCGGCCTGGGGGTCGGCCGAGGAGTCCGACCTGCTCGACGCGTACGGCATCGGCCCCGGCGACCACTGGGACTGGAAGTACCTCGCCGCGCCCCACGCCGACCAGGGCTTCCGGGGCCCGGCGGACCACCGCGACCGGCTGCTGGACATCCTGCGCCGGGATCTCGCCGAGTCCGCGGCGGGCAACGTCGACGGCCCCCTCAAGGCCGCACTCGACGTGCTGCGGGACCTGCGCAACGAGATCCGGCTGGTGGTGGACCACGGCGGGCTCACCGGCGGCTCGCACCGCGACGACCTGGAGGGCTGGTACACCCCGCTCAACGCCTTTCTGTCCATCGGCCCGCCCCCCGAACGGATCGAGCAGATGATCGCGCTGATCGAGGCCGGGGTGCTGAGCGTCCTCGGCCCCGGCCTGCGCGTCGGCACCGACCCCGGCCGGGGCGTCTTCACCGTCGAGGCGCCCGCCGTGCCCGGCTCCCTGACGCGCGTCACCACCCTGGTCGAGGCCCGGCTGCCCGAACCCGACCTGCGCCGGACGGCCGACCCGCTGCTGACGGACCTGCTGGCCACCGGGCAGTGCCGCCCGTACGCGATAGCCGACCCGCGACTCGGCGCGTACGAGACCGGCGGCCTCGCCGTCACCCCCCGGCCGTACCGGCTCGTCGACGCCGAGGGCCGCGCCCATCCCCGGCGCTTCGCCTACGGCGTGCCGACCGAAGCGGTGCACTGGGCGACCGCCGCCGGGGTCCGCCCCGGCGTCAACTCGGTGACACTGGGGGACTCCGACGCCATCGCGCTGGCGGTCCTGGCCCTGCCCGCGGGCCCGCCACGGCCGCCGGTGCCGGACCACCAGAGATCCCGGACCTGAAGTCGGCGCTGCGCGAACACAAGTGACGAGGAATCAGAGATGACGTGCAATCAGTTCGCGGCGGACACCGGGCTGTTCTCCCCGGTTCGGGCCGGCACCCCGGCCGAGTCCGCCACCAACGACGCCGCGTGTCTCCAGGCCATGCTCGACACCGAAGCGGCCCTGGCCCGGGTCCAGGCCCGGCTCGGCGCCGTACCCGAGTCCGCCGCCCGCGCCATCGGCGAGGCCGCGCGGGCCGAGCACTTCGACCTGTACGACCTGGCGGCGCGCTCACGCGGCGCCGCCAACCCGGTCGTGCCGCTCGTACGACAGCTCACCGCGCTGGTCGCCGCCCGGGACGCCGACGCCGCGCACAGCGTCCACCAGGGCTCCACCAGCCAGGACATCCTCGACACCGGCCTCATGCTGGTCGCCGCGCGCACCCTGGACCTCGTCCTGGCCGACCTGGACCGCACCGCCGGAGCGCTGGCCCGCCTCGCCGCCCGGCACCGCGACACCCCCATGGCCGCCCGCACCCTCGGCCAGCACGCCGTCCCCACCACCTTCGGCCTCAAGGCGGCCGGCTGGCTCCAGGGCGTACTCGACGCGCGCGACCGGCTGCGCCGGGTGCGGGGCGAGGGGCTGCCGGTCCAACTCGGCGGCGCGGCGGGCACGATGGCCGGATACCTGGAGTACGCGCTCGTGCACGTACCGGACGCCGCCGACGACGGCGGCGAGCGGTACATCCGGGCGCTGCCCGCCGCGCTCGCCACCGAGCTGGGCCTCACCGAACCGCTCGTGCCCTGGCACACCGTCCGTACCCCCGTCGCCGACCTCGGGGCCGCGCTCGCCCTGCTCACCGGCGCTCTCGGCGCCATCGCGGCGGACGTCCAGCTGCTGTCCCGCACCGAGTCGGGCGAGGTCGCGGAGCCGGCCGCCGAGGGCCGGGGCACGTCCTCCGCCATGCCGCACAAACGCAACCCCGCCCTCTCGGCGCTGATCCGCTCCGCCGCCTACCAGGTGCCCTCCCTCGTCGGCACCCTCATGCAGGTGTCCGTCCACGACGACGAGCGGCCCGCCGGCGCCTGGCACGCCGAATGGCTCCCGCTGCGCGACTGCCTGCGCCTGGCCGGCGGCGCGGCGCACACCGCCGCCGAGCTGACCGGGGGCCTGAGCGTCCACGAGGACCGGATGCGGGCCAACCTCGACCTCACCGGCGGCCTGGTCGTCTCCGAACGGCTCGCCGCCCTGCTCTCCGTGGAACTCGGCCGGGCCGAGGCGAAGACGCTGCTCGCCCGGGTCTCTGCCGAGGCGGCGGCCACCGGCCGCCACCTCGCGGACGTCCTGGCCGAAGCCCTCGGCACGACCGGCCGCCGATCGGCCGACGACCTCAGGGAGCTGTCGGACCCGGCGCGGTACACCGGGGCGGCGGGTCAGTTGGTGGACCGCGTCCTGGGGCGCTTCCACCTCGATCGGCCGACGGGCTGACCGGGTCCCGGCAATCAACTTGCTTGTCAAGATCGAGCCCTATGTAAGGATGAGCCAGTCGCCCGGCAATGGGCCGCGCGGCCCGTACGACTCCCTTTCCCTGGATGGTCTTGGATGCAGAGCTCTCAGCGTCGTATCGTCCGAACCGCGCCTCTTCCCGCCGCAGATGAGTCCGTTTCGCGTCCGCAGCACAGCGACCTCTTCCTGGAGGCGCACTACACGATCGACCTTCCCCCGCTGGAGGACGAGGCGGACTTCGACGGATCCACCGTTCCCGACCCCGGCGCCTACCGGGGAGGGCGCCCGCATGCCGGCGGGTGAGAAGGGCCAGGACGACGGGCCCGACGTCCTTCTGGACGGGCTGACCGTCGACGACCGCAACCCCGAGCAGCCCGTCCTGCTCGACAAGTCCGGCCACCCTGTACAGACATGGCGGCAGAACTACCCGTACGACAAGAAGATGCGCCGCCGCGAGTACGAGCGGACGAAGCGCACGCTCCAGATCGAACTGCTCAAGCTCCAGCGCTGGGTGAAGGACACCGGCCGGCGGGTGGTGGTGGTCTGCGAGGGCCGGGACGCCGCGGGCAAGGGCGGCACCATCCAGCGGTTCACCGAGCGGCTCAACCCGCGCGGCGCCCGCGTGGTGGCCCTGGAGAAGCCCACCGAGCGGGAAGCGGGGCAGTGGTACTTCCAGCGGTACGTGGCGCACCTGCCGTCCGCCGGGGAGATCGTCTTCTTCGACCGGTCCTGGTACAACCGGGCCGGCGTCGAGCGGGTGATGGGCTTCTGTACGACGGACGAGTACGAGCACTTCCTGCGCCAGGCGCCCCAGTTCGAGCGGATGCTCACCGACGACGGCATCCTGCTCGTGAAGTTCTGGTTCTCGGTCTCGCACGACGAGCAGCGCACCCGCTTCGCGATCCGCCAGATCGACCCCGTACGGCAGTGGAAGCTCTCGCCCACCGACCTCGCGTCGCTGGACCTCTGGGACGCGTACACCGCCGCCAAGGTCGACATGTTCCGGGCCACCGACACCCCGCACGCGCCCTGGAGCGTGGTCAAGAACAACGACAAGAAGCGGGGCCGGCTGGAGGCCATGCGCAGCCTGCTGTGGCGGCTGGACTACGACAGGAAGGACGAGGCGCTCCTCGGCGTACCCGACCCGCTCATCGTGGGCCCGGCCGACACCCTGCTCGAAGCGGGCGAGGAGAGCACCGACCTGTCCCCGACGTCGCTCGCCGGCCACGCCCGGGGCCCCGGCGACCACCCGGCGGAGCCCACGGGCTGAGGCGGGGGTGTCTCGGGGCGGCGGGGGTTCTCAGAGATAGCGGCGGATCGGGACCACGGACGCCTCGCGGGCCCGCTGCATCAGCGAGCGCCGCTTCCAGCGGCCCGGCGAGATCGGCTCGCTCACCGTCAGGTCCTCCTCGAAGTGGCTGTCCAGCGTGGCCGTGAGGGAGGCGTCCAGCACGGCGAGCATGACCTCCTCGTCGTGGTCCAGCGAACGCCGGTTGAAGTTCGTCGACCCGATCAGCGAGGCGATCGAGTCGACGGTGATGACCTTCGCGTGCATCATCGTCGGTCGGTACTGGTAGATCTTCACGCCGCACGCCGTCAGATCCTCGTAGTACCGCTGTCCGGCCAGCAGACAGACCCGCTTGTCCGTGTGCGGCCCCGGCAGCAGGATCTCCACCGAGACCCCGCGCCGGGCCGCCGCGCACAGCAGCTCCACGAAGTACTCGTCGGGCGCGAAGTACGCCGTCGCCAGCCGTACGCGCTCCTCCGCCGACTCCAGCATCACCCGGATCAGGGTCTGCATGTCCTGCCAGCCGAAGCTGGCCGACCCGCGCACCACCTGCACGATCGCGTCGCCGTGCGCGTCCTGGGTGACGAACCGGTCGTGTTCGTCGAAGAGTTCGTCGTGGCACTCCGCCCAGTTCTGGGTGAACGCGGCGGCGATCCCGTCCACCGCGGCCCCCCGGACCCGTACGTGCGTGTCGCGCCACTCGTTCTCGTTCCGCGCGTCGCCGCACCACTCCTCGGCGATGCCCACACCACCGGTGAACGCGGTCGTCTCGTCCACGACGAGCACCTTGCGGTGGCAGCGGTGGTTCTGCTTGAGGGGCGAGAGGTAGAGCGGCTTACGGAACCAGGCCACCCGCACCCCGGCCTCCTCCATCGCCTTCAGCTGGTCCTTCTCGATCAGCCGGCTGCCGAAGCCGTCGAGCAGCAGCCGCACCCGCACCCCGGCGCGCGCCCGCTCGCCCAGCGCCTGCGCGAACTCGTGGGCGATGTCGCCGCGCCAGTAGACGAACGTCATCATGTCGATGGTGTGCTCGGCGCCGCGGATGCTCTCCAGCATCGACGCGAATATCTCGTCGCCGTTCCGCAGGGGGACCAGCACGTTGCCCTCGGTCATGGCGATGCCGATCAGCCGCTCCAGGCGCCGCCGTATGCGCCGGATCTTCTCGGTCGTCATCGGGTCACCGTCACCGATCTGACCGGCGGGGAGAACACCGGCGGGGAGAACAGCGGTGTGGAGATCAAGGGAGGGACCCCTTTCGGGTCGGATCCGGTCGCGGGCGTGACGGTCACGCCCTACGACCGGGTGCCCCTGTCCCGGCCCCCCACGCTGTGTTCAGGAACGCATTGCGCGCACGGCGGCGAGGAACCGCTCGATCAGCCGGACGTCCTTCACACCCCGGCTGCCCTCCACCCCGCTCGACACGTCGACGCCCCACGGCCGCAGGGCCGTCACGGCGTCCACGACGTTGTCCGGGGAGAGCCCGCCCGACAGCACCCACGACCCCGCCGGCCGCTCCGGCAGCGACTCGGGGGACCAGCGCTCCCCGGAGCCCGGCCGCGGTGAGTCGATGATGAGCACGTCCTCGCCGTACGCGCCCGCCGACAGCGGATCGCCCGACCGCGGCGAGGTGGCGCGGATGAGGCGGAATCCGTCGGCGCGCAGCGCGGCGAACGCCTCGGGCGGTTCACCGCCGTGCAGTTGGACGGTGTCCGCGCCCGCCTCGGCCGCCGCCCGGCGTACCTCCTCCAGCGGCTCACCGCGGAAGACCGCGACCTTCGCGACACCGGGCGGTACGAGCGCGGCGAGCGGGTGCGCCTCGGCGGCGGACAGCCGCCGGGGGCTGGTCGTCAGGATGAATCCGACGGCGGAGGCCCCACCGGCCACGGCGGCCTCGACCTCGGCCGGCTTCCGCAGACCGCAGACCTTGGCGTACAAGTTGTGCAACAGGAGCTCCTCGCTCGATGGACTCGACTCGAGGGTACGAAGAAAGCGAGACGTACGTTGCCGCACACCGCCGCCCTGACCGCCCCCGGAGCACCCTTCGAGGTCGTACGCGCCGAGAATGGCTCGCTCATGTACGCGGACGGGCCGCGCACCCTGCGGGAGTTCGTGGAGACGACCTGGGCGTACGGGGAGCGGCCCTTCCTCGTCGCCGGCGACGGGGCCCACCTCCTGACGTACGGTGACTTCTTCGCCGCCGCGACCATGCTGGCCAACCGCTTCGTGGACACCTACGGCCTGCGGCCCGGCGACCGGGCCGCCCTCGTGATGGGCGACCGCCCCGACTGGCAGACCGCCTTCTGGGCCACCCAGCTCGCCGGGCTGGTCGCCGTACCGCTCGACGCGGCGTGGACCGGGGACGGGCTGGGCCGCGTACTGGACCACTGCGCGCCCCGTGTGCTGCTCGTGGACGACGAGCGGCTGCC